>CAMTAF010000076.1 GCA_947066955.1 uncultured Hungatella sp. | reverse complement strand
TGCACACGGGCCCCAAGAGGAAATTTGCCAGCAAAAGCTGGCTGGGGCCCGGCGCGGCGAGTAGGGGGGAAGCTTCCCCTACTCGATTGCACACGGGGCGGAAGGGAAATGTGGTCGCTTGCGCGGCCCCTCCCCAGCGCAGCGAGTAGGGGGAAAGACCTCCCCTACTCCATAAGGGTTAGTCGGATGCGCAGTCGTTTCTCAAGGCCTCTGTCAGAGAGCAGCTCATGAGCCGCTTCCACCCCGCCCGGTAGGCCAGGGCCACGAACCCAAAGATCCTCAGGGAGAAGGCAAGTATGGGGATGACGGGGGCCTCTGCCAGAAATTCCGCGGGCTCCAGGAAGCTGGCTTTCACCATGAAGGATGCAGCTCCCGCGGTCAGGAGAAGGGCCAGGAGCAGAGGGCGTCCCCCGATGACCGCGGCCTCAATACAGAACATTTTCTTCATACCGGCGGGGGTCATGCCTATGGACATGTAACGGGCAAATTCTCTTTTTCTCTGCCGCAGGAATCCCAGGGTAACGGAAAATACGCTGGCAATGCCTATGGCGGCCAGGAGACAGCAGAAAGCTCCAAGGATCACCATCATGCCTTTCTTCATGGCCTGGTTGTCGGTCTTTTCCTGGATACGGTTCTCCATATGAATCTGACGGCCTGGCCCAAGGACTCTGAATAAGTCGTCTTCCAGCCCGGCAAGGCTTATGGCAGTGGCCTCCTGGCCGGCAAGGAGCCGGATAAAAACGTCGGAATGGCCGGGAGCAATGATTTCTCCTGCTTCTTTCCACAGGGACAGAGGGAGAAACTGCACCAGGGCGTAGTTGTCGTACTCTTCCCTGAGGACAGGGGGAATGTCCGTGAAGGCCAGAACAGGAATTTCAACGGTTTTATCTGGCTCGGAGGCGTTTTGCAAAGTGATGCTACCGAGAGATTCTTCTGTGAAGGGAAGATATTTTTTGTAGCGGAAATTGCTGTGGGCGCTGTCCCAGATGCGGTTTAGGACAATGGCCCCTGAGGTTTCGGGTTTGGTGCCGGTCTGTCTGCAGTACTCCTCAAATCCCGCGTCATCCAGGATCACCAGAGGAGCGTGAACGAGGTAACCGTTTTTTTGTGCAAAGACCTGGTTCCCTGCCAATGATTCCAACCCGCCTGCCTCCCTCACCTCCCGGCTGACGGCCCCCTCTGGAATAAGGCACAGGGCAGAAGCCTTTTCGTAGGCTATGCAGCTTCGGACTCCGTTAAGGTTTCGGAGCCGATCCAGGGGTTCAAGTTCCTCCAGACCGGCCTCCTTTACAGTGGCCATCACATCCCAGGCATCCTGATAGCGCTGAAAATAAGTGTGCTCCGTGCTGATGTCAGAGAGGGTGAAAAAGCACATCATCACCATAAATCCCAGGGATGACAAGGTCAGGGACAGGGAGGAGACAGCCAGAGCCTTTTTCTGGGCCTTTAAGGCATTTGCCGCCAGTTCCCCCTCTATGCCAAAGAAAAGAGGCAGGAGGGAGGGGCGGTTTTTCTTTTCCAGCTTCAGTCCGCCGGAGTTTCGTATGCTCTCAAGGGGAGTCATGCGGCTCAGCCTTCTTGCGGGGATCCAGGCTGACAGGGCTATGGTCAGGACAGAGGCCGTGGCCGTGGCCCCGAAGACCAGGGGATGGTATTGGAAAACAGCCTCCTGGCGCCCGGCAACCTCCGACGCGATCACATTGGACCCGGCTATGGCGCCGAAACTCATAAGGATCCCCAGAAGAATCCCTGACAGCGCCGGCAGGGCGCAGAGGGCGGCTGCCTCCTGCATAAGACAGCCCAGGATCTGTCCCGGGGTGGCCCCGATGCTGGAGAGGATCCCCAGCTGATGAAGCCTTGATTCCATGGTGACGGCAAAGGCGTTGTGGATGATCAGGACCAGGGACAGGGAGACCGTGAGCAGGAGAACCAGGAAAAATGCCATCAGGAGGGGCGGTTCCCGGTCGTCGGGGTCATGGATCAGGTATCTTGACAAAAGCAGTTCATGGAAGGAGGCACAGTCCCGGGGAAGGCCCAGCTTTTTTGTGATAAGGTCCATGTCCTGGTAAATGGTCCTTAAGCTGCAAAACCAGATGTCCGCGGTTACGGTCCTGTCCCCGGAGAACTCCCCGTTGACTTCGACCCGCTCCACGTTAGAGAAATTCTTTATGAGTTCCAGGTCATTTTCATCCAGAACCCCGGTTATGCGCCCCTGCCAGTCCCCCTCCTCCCGGCAGATCTTCTGAATCTCATAGGTCCACACATTGAAAAACAGGCTGCACAGCAGGGACAGAAAGAGGGCAGAGAAGAATGCGGCCCCTGCGACGGACAGGCTGGAAGCCCTGTTTTTTCTGATATACTCAAGAGAATAATTTTTCCACATCCGGCTCACCTCCCATTTTTGCGAAATTCTTGATCCCTGACAATACGTCCGTCCTCTAAGGTCACCACCCGGTCCGCTTCCAGGGCGATCTTCTCGTCGTGGGTGATGAGAAGGATGGTCTGCCCCAAGTTGCGGTTGGACAGTTTCAGAAGCTCCACGATCTCCCTGGCGTTTTTTTGGTCCAAGTTTCCCGTGGGCTCATCTGCCAGCAGGAGGGCAGGACGGTAGATTAAGGCTCTGGCTATGGCCGTCCGCTGCTGCTGGCCTCCGGAGAGCCGGTGGGGGAGCTCCTCCAGCTTGTCAGCAAGGCCCAGTGAATTTACCAGGTGTGTAAAATATTCCTCGTCAGCCTTTTTCTTGTCCAGGAGAAGGGGCATCAGGATATTTTTCTTTACCGTGAGGGTGGGGATCAGGTTGTAGAACTGGTACACCAGCCCTGCCTTCCTCCGGCGGAAGATGGCGGACTGGGTCTGATTTAAGGAGGCGAGGTCCACCCCCTCCACTGTCACCTTCCCCTCTGTGGGCTTGTCCACGGTGCCTAAGATGTGGAGAAGGGTGGATTTTCCTGACCCCGACGCCCCTGTGATGGCCACAAACTCCCCCCTGTTCACGGACAGATCAATGCGGTCCAAGGCCGTCACCTGGTTCTGGCCGGATCCGTAGACCTTACTCACTCTGTCACATTTTAATAGCTCCATAGAAAACCTCCTACTAATTCGATATCGGCACGCGCCGCATCGCGTCACCTGCCAAGTCGTCGGAAGGCATCCTAAGAAATGCTGCGCGTTTGCCTTCCTCCTATATGGTATCGGCACGCGCCGCATCGCGTCACCTGCCAAATCGTCGGAAGGCATGCTGAAAACGCTGCGCGTTTGCCTTCCTCCTCACTTAGAGGATACCATGGAAAAATGACATCTCAGTGACAGTACACTCTGATCTCAAAACAGGCCCCGCCCCCGGGAAGGTTCGAGGCAGTGACAATGCCGTTTTGCAATTCAAAGACAGAGCGGGCGAGGGACAGGCCCACGCCGATGCCGTCTCCCACAGCCCCTTTGCCCCGGTAGAACCGCTCAAAGAGGCGGGGAATGTCCTCCGGGCAGAAGCCCTCCCCCTCATCCCAGATCCTGATCTCCACGTAGAGGGGATTCTGGGAATAGTCCCCATGTATGACGCCTCCGGGAGGCGAGTGGTCCAGGCAGTTTTTCATTAGATTCATGAGAGCCTCCATGGTCCACTCCAGATCCCCTGTAAAATGGGCGCGCCCTCTGTCAGGGATGGACACGGTCACCTGCCGCTGTCTGAAAAGCTCCTCTAAGCTTTCCGCCGCCAGTTCCAGAACCGTGTACACGTCTACCTTGGAGCGCTCCAGATCAAGAGTCCCGGAATCGATCCTTGCCAGCGTGAGGAGGGAGTCTTCTAAGCGGGACAGGCGCGCCAGCTGCCGCCGGACCTGATCCAGATGGCAGGGGGAGGTTTTCGCAAGCTGCAGGGACAGGGAGGCTGCTGTGACCGGGGTTTTCAGCTGGTGAGCGATGTTGGTGAGATTGTCGGCAAAATCCAGCTTTGCCCTGACCGCGGCTTCTTTCGTAAGGCGCAGCTGGGTGACGGTTTTGTAGATCTGGTCCTGGAGTTTGGAAAATTCGTCTTCCCTTTGCTGGACAATGGTTCCCCAAAGGCCGCTGTTGACCTGTTCTAAATATCCGGTCAGCTCCAGGATCCGCCTTTGGCACTGTTTTTCCCTGTAGATCTCTGAGGCCAGGAAGCAGCAGGCTGCCGCGAAGAACAGGACAGATGGCATGAGACCCGCGGCCCTGTCCCAGTCCCTGAAAAAAGAGCTGCTCTTGTAGCCGTACTGCGCCAGAAAAGGCTCTCCCGCGGCTGCTCTTGGGGATTCCTGATATTGTTTCACAGCCGAGAGTACCTGAGTTTCGGATTCCGGGCTGGCCTCTACAAGGATCCGGGTGAAATCCGAGAGCTGTTCAAAGGCAGCGTTTTGAGAGAGGGAGAGCCAGAAGGCGGAGAGGATGGCGGCAAAGCCTAAACAGGCCAGGATAGGCAGAAGGACAGAGACTATTTGTTTTCCTCGTTCGGTCATAGATCCTCCTCCAGACGGTAGCCGAAGCTGCGGATGGTCTTTAGGCAGGAGGGGCGGCGCAGTTTTTCACGCAGCCGTTTCATGGCAACGGTCAGGGTGTTGTCATTGACATAATTTCCGCTGCTGTCCCACACCTGCTCCAGCAGCTGGCTCCTTGTCACGGTGCGCCCCTTATTTTCCATGAGGATCAGAAGAAGGCGGTATTCCGGATAGCCAAGAGGGATCTCCTCCTGGCCGCGAAAGACAGCGGTCTTGTCCTTGTCCAGCACCAGATCTCCGCAGAACAGACAGGTGTCCCCGGACTGCCCGGATCTGCGGAGAACAGCGGCGACCCGGGAGTACAACACCTCCAGATCAAAGGGCTTCACCACATAGTCGTCAGCGCCCTGGCGGAACCCGGACACCACGTCCTTAGGGTCAGACCGAACCGTGAGGAAGATCACAGGCAGCCGGCTCCAGCGCCTCCGAAGCCAGCTGCAGAACCCATCCCCCCTTCCGTCGGGCATGTTCCAGTCCAGAAGCACGAGGGAAGGAGCCCGATTGATCAGGGCTGCTTTTGCGTCTGCCAGAGAAGAAAAGAGAGTCACCCTGCACCCTTTCTGTTCCAGATAGGCGGCCACGGCCCCTGCGATGGCCTGGTCGTCCTCAATATAGTAGATCTCAGTCATGCTGTCTCCTTTCAAAAAATCCGGCCAGAGCCTTCTGCTCCTCCAGGCGGCACATGCAGTAGTAAGTCACAGTGGCCTCCGGGTCAGCGATGGGGATCACCACCCGGTTTGGGGGCATCCCATCCCTCTTTATGACAATATCGGAGATAAAAGAGGGCAGGGCCGAGGATTTCACAAGTTCGTTGAAGGTAAACCGCTCATCCTGCATGAGGAAGCGGGTAGAGGGCATCTTTGCCAGGTGAAGCTGGTGCCAGAAGCCGATGTGGGAGTAGAGCAGCATGGTCTCCCCGTCTAAATCTCGGAAATACAGCTCTTTCCGGTCCGACATCGGATGCTCGGGTGGAAGAGAGAAAAACAGGCGCTCTGTGCCGTACTCCTGGGTAAAGAGGTCAGGCGCCTGGATCTTAAAGGGCAGCACGATAATCTGATAGGTCCCGTCAGAAAGCCCCTGCCGCAGCTGGTCCGGATCCTTTAGGTCAGAGGCAATGGTCATGCCGGGGTACAGGGAAGACAGAAGGGGAGAGATCTCCCACAGGGGCGCGGGGGCGCAGGAGCCCACGGAGATGGTGTGGCTGCTGCGGTCAAAGGCCCGGACCCGCGCTACCAGCTCATCCATCTGGGCCAGCACTTTTCTGGCATACTCCACTGCCAGCTCCCCGTTTGGATTTAAGGTGATCCGGTTTTTCTGACGTTGGAAGAGAGTGACCTTTAAGTCCTCCTCCATCCTCTGGACCGAGCGGCTGAGGGCTGACTGAGATAAGTGAAGCTCCTGGGCAGCCTTGGTCATGGTGCCGTGGGAGGCAATGGCCAGAAGGTGTTCTAATTGGTACAGTTCGATCATGTGGACAGTCTCCTTATATGGCAGGTATGATACCGGCTTTCAGATACCGGATAAAGCATGCTATAAGGATAACGTAAAACATCGAAAGAATCAATTAAAACATTGAGAATTATAAAATGTATTGCTTTTGTACGTACATATTGGTATAATAAGAAGTGCGCTGATGCGCATGCAGGTCATCACCCTGGCGGGTGGTGACATCGCATAAGAACCAGAAAGGAGCGGTATTCTATGGCAGCAAAGTCAGCTAATTTGTACGCAAGGATAGAGCCGGATGTGAAAGAGCAGGCAGAAAGCATTTTGTCAGCGCTCGGTATCCCGGCGTCCAATGCGATCAATATGTTTTACAAACAGATCATTTTAAACAGAGGGCTCCCGTTTGAAGTAAAAATCCCTGCAGCAAGACTTGCTGATGTGTCAGAACTGAGCGAAGCAGAATTAAATGCAGAACTGGAGAAAGGATATGCGGATATGGCAGCAGGCAGAACCAAACCTGCAAGACAGGCATTTGCAGATATCCGCAAAAATTAAGTAAAAACAAGATAGTGATGACAGCGTTAAGGCGTATGAAATGCAATTGTATCATACGTCTTTTTTCATGCACGTGGGGGCGGAAAGGAAATGTGGTCGCTTGCGCGGCGAGTGGGGGAAACCGCAAGACAGGTGTCAAAAAACATAGCATGAATAAAATTCATAGTGAGTTGCGAAAAGAGCATTGTACTTTGCGGGAGATTCCATTTATAATATCATCAGAAAGAGACTTAAGGGAAGGTGACGCGAAAGCGGAGCGTGCCGATACCTTATTATACGAGGAGGAGATATCATGGAATATGCGGTATTGAACAATGGAGTAAAGATGCCCATGGAAGGTTTCGGGGTATTTCAGGTGAGGGATAAAGCGGAGTGCAGGCAGTCTGTTCTGGACGCCATCCGCGCGGGCTACCGGCTCATCGACACGGCGGCCTCCTACACCAACGAGGATGCCGTGGGCGAGGCGGTGAGGGAAGCCGTGGCTGAGGGGATCTGCACCAGGGAGGAGCTGTTCATCACCTCCAAGATGTGGGTTCAGGATATGGAGAATTATAACATGGCAAAGGCGGCCATTGACGCTTCCCTGGAAAAGCTGGGGCTTGAATATCTGGATCTCTACCTGCTCCACCAGGCCATGAAAGACTATTTCAGCGCATGGCGGGCCATGGAGGACGCTTATAAGGAAGGAAAATTGAGGGCCATCGGAGTGTCCAACTTCTATCCCCATGTGCTGACCAATTTCTGCGAGACCGTGAAGGTGAGGCCGGCGGTGAACCAGGTCGAGCTGCACCCCTATTACACTCAGGAAAAAGCCCTGGAGACCATGAAATATTACGGGGTACAGCCGGAGGCCTGGGCTCCCCTGGGAGGCGGCCGCTATAAACCCTTTGAGGACGAGATGTTAAAGGGCATCGCCGCGGCCCACCAAAAGACCGTAGGCCAGGTAATCCTGCGGTGGAACGTACAGAGAGGCGTTACAGTTATCCCCAAGTCCACTCACAAAGAGAGGATCCAAGAGAATTTCGATATCTGGGATTTTGCCCTGACGGACCAGGAGATGGAAAAGATCTCCTCCCTGGACATGGGATATGTGGGCACAGCTGTCAAGCATTTTGATCCGGAGTTTGTGCGCATGTGCACAGGGCGGAAGATCCACGATTAACAAACTTGGCGGATTCGGATAGACGGCGCCAGAAACATGCGCTTTTTATGGGAATCAAAAGCATGATTCCCATAGCTATATTATGGAGGACCAATACATGGAGCAAGGATATCTTACATTGAACAATGGCGTCAAAATGCCCCAGCTGGGCTTCGGCACTATCGGTCAGTCCGGGGATCAGATCGTGGAAAATGTGGCATTTGCCTTAAACAACGGCTACCGGCTCATCGACACGGCCAACCGGTACGGCAATGAGACAGAGGTGGGGGAGGGGCTCAAAAAGTCCGGCCTCAACCGCGAGGAGTATTTTCTGGAGACCAAGCTGGGCCCCACCCTGTACGAGAATGATCAGGCCATCGACGGCACATTGGAGCGGCTCAAAGTGGAGTACATCGACCTGATGATCCTCCACCATCCCGTCAACAATTATATCTACGCCTACAAGATGCTGGAGAAAGCGTACAGACAGGGAAAATTGAGGGCCATCGGCCTGTCCAACTTTCCAGTGGAGAAGATCCAGGAGGTGCTGGACCAGTGCGAAGTCGTACCGGCCCTGATGCAGGTGGAATGCCATCCATACTACCCGGCGGAGCTGGCAAAGCCCTTTTGTGATGAAAAAGGTATTGCCCTTCAGGCCTGGTACCCCCTGGGCCACGGCAGCATCGATATGCTGAAAGATCCGGTATTCACCGCCCTGGCGGAAAAGTACCACAAATCTACGGCCCAGGTGATCTTGAGATGGCATATCCAGATGGGATTTGCCATGGTTCCGGGCAGCAGGTCCTTTGGACACATAAAAGAGAACGGGGAGATCTTCGATTTCGCCCTGACAGAGGAGGAGATGGGAAAGATCGCCCAGGTAAACCGCCATGTCCCCTTCTATCAGGTGACCCCGGAGTCCCTCCAAAGACTGGCAACAACAAAATGCAATTTTGAGTAGAAAGGCAAAATGCGGAGCATTTTTTAGGATGCCTTTCTACGACCTGCCGCTGAGCGCAGGCGAGGGGCGCTACCGCAAGGAAAGGAGAGAAATCTAAAATGAGCATTTTATTTATCAACGGAAGTCCAAATAAAAACGGAAACACAGCGGCTCTGGCGAGGGAGCTTTTAAAGGGGAAAGAGTACGAGACTCTGAACCTTACAGATTATAAAGTGTACAGCTATGGGCAGTCCTTTGAGGATGATCAGCTGGATGAGGTGATCGCCCGCATGAAAGAGGCAGAGGTGATTGTCATCGGTTCTCCGTTATACTGGCACAACATCTGCGGCGCTGTCCGGGACATGCTGGACCGGTTTTATGGAAAGGTGAGTCAGGGAGAGCTCTCTGGAAGAACTTTATATTTCCTCTTCCAGGGCGCGGCTCCGGAGAAATGGATGCTGGAGGCGGGAGAGTATACCATGAACCGCTTTGCGAAATTGTACGGCA
Organism: uncultured Hungatella sp.; assembly: GCA_947066955.1. Taxonomy (GTDB): domain Bacteria; phylum Bacillota; class Clostridia; order Lachnospirales; family Lachnospiraceae; genus UBA3402. The sequence goes on along the minus strand of CAMTAF010000076.1, from coordinate 9,130 downwards.
TGAACTACGGCGGAATGGCCACGGACAGGAGAGGGGCGGCGGAGCTGGCGAAGAATCTTTAAAATGAGGGATGGGACTCCCTTTTATAGAGAGTCTCCATCCCTTTTTGAATTATTCCATATTAAAATGGCGATTGTATAGTTTCAGATATCTATATTGTCCACACCCGATATTTCAGATACAACAGACTGAAATTCTGACATTACCTCTCCGTTTGGTATCTTTACCACAGCAGAATTAGCATCTATACGTTTTAGGATTGTCAGATATCCTGCATTTACCAGAAGTCCCCATAGACTGTAATCGCTGCCGCGCTCAGCATAAGAGGTATCCAGCGTCAGCCACACCGTGGTTTCTTTTTCAGATATCAACTCGTGAAAGCTGTCCCAGAAATGTTGGCTGGCCTTTTCAAGCCCCTGCCGAACAAGAAAATTTGACGACTACAGGGGACTTTGGGACGGGTCCTCCCTGGCCAGCTCCTCGTAGCAGTCCCTCAGCACTTTGCAGGATTCCTCCAGCTTTCCGGATTCCTCCTGGGACAGGGATAATTTCAGAACCCTCTGGACCCCGTTTTTGTTGATGATGCAGGGGACTCCGCAGAACACGTCGCTCTGTCCGTATTCCCCTCTCAGCATGGCGGAGACAGTGAGAACGCTGTTTTCGTCTCCCAGTATGGCCCTGGTGATCCTGGTGAGGGCCATGCCGATCCCGTAATAAGTGGCATTTTTCGCCTCGATGATCTTGTAGGCAGCTCCCCTGACCTCGCTCTCGATCTCTTTTAGCCGGTTTTTATCGATCTCCGGATTTTCCTCACATAATTCCAGGATGGACTTTGTGGCCACCTGGGCCTGGCTCCAGGGCACGAACTCGCTGTCCCCATGTTCCCCTATGACGTAGGCGTGGACATTTCTCGGATCCACCCGCAGGTATCCTCCCAGAAGATACCGAAGCCTGGCTGTGTCCAGGGCTGTGCCGCTTCCTAAGACCTTTCTGGGATTAAACCCTGACAGCATGTAGGTGATCCTGGTCATGATGTCCGCCGGGTTGGTGGCCACGAGAAAGATCCCGTCAAAGCCCGAGGCGGTCACCGGCTCCACGATGGAGCGGAACACCTTGGCATTTCTCTTGAGGAGGGCCAGCCGTGTCTCCCCCGGGCGCTGGGCAACTCCCGCGCAGATGACAACAATATCCGCATCATGGCAGTCACTGTATTCTCCGGCATAGATTTTCATGCTGGATCCGGAAAAAGCAAGTCCATGATTCAGATCCATGGCCTCGCCCTCTGCTCTTTTTTTATCTAAGTCAATAAGAGCAAGCTCGTCACAGACATTTTGGTTCAGAAGGGAATAGGCATAGCTCATACCCACCATCCCGGTGCCTACCAGCGCTACTTTCCGTTTATCATTTACCATATTTTGACCTCTTTTCTGTTTCTGACAGGTTTACTTAATTTTTACCTTTTTAGTATTCCATATCAGGGAAAAAGTATTACGGTTTGTCCAAAATTCAGGCCTCAGAACCGGTCATGGAATTGTTGCACATGGATGGAAAAAATGCTAAAATGAATTTCAAAAGAAAAATGAGGAGGATAAAAAATGGCACTGATGCATGTGGATTTTTTTTCAGATGTTCTCGGGATGTGCATGGATATGGATGTGATCATCCCCCAGCAGACAAAGGGGCAGATCGGCATGGAGGGGGCAGGAGCTGACGGACAGTACAAGACCATGTACCTGCTTCACGGCATGAGCGACGATCAGACCATCTGGCAGAGAAGGACTTCCATTGAAAGGTATGTGAGCAAGCTTGGGATCGCGGTGGTGATGCCCACTACACACCTGGCCTTTTATACAGACACCACCTACGGGATGGGGTACTGGACATTTATTTCCCAGGAACTTCCGAAGATCTGCCGGGAGTTCTTCCCGCGCATGTCCTCCAAGAGAGAGGATACCCTGGCGGCAGGACTGTCCATGGGCGGTTACGGCGCGTGGAAGCTGGGGCTGGGGGCAAGCGAGACTTTCGGCGCCGCTGCGGCTCTGTCAGGAGCTCTGGATATAGCGGCAGATTACGCGAGGCATGGAAAGGACAAGAAAATTCAGCTGTTTCGGGGGATCTTTGGCAGCGAGGAGGAGTTAAAAGGGTCTGAAAATGACCTGTTTGCCCTGGCGGACAAGCTGAAGGCAGAGAAAAAAGAGCTGCCGCGCCTCTACGCATGGTGCGGGACAGAGGATTTTCTGTATGAAGGCAATTTGAGGGCCTGGGAGCATGTGAAAAAACTGGGCTATGATCTGACCTGGGAGGAATCCCAAGGGGACCACCAGTGGAAGTACTGGGATGCGAAGATCCAGGATGTACTGCGGTGGTGGCTGGGGATTGATACAGACTTACTTTAAAAGTCCGCCGCCGTCAGGGAGGACATGGCGAACCAGGCGGAAAACAGTGACAAATGTCATTGCTGAAATGACAGCCGGCATCTACCATGAGATTCCGAAGTTTTGTATACTTGAGGTAATCAAAACAGAAGGAAGGGGAATGGAGATGAGCGTGGTCGTGATTTTGTTGGTGTGGTTTATCGCTCCCTTTGGGGAGCTGGCGGTCATCATCGGGCTGCTGGTGTCAAATGACAGGCATAAGAGGAGAATACGGGAATTAGAGCAGGCCGGTCTCCGCCGCGCCATGGCGGGCGGCAGCAGAGAATGGCAAAGAGAAGCGCCGGGTCAGGGCAGGATTCTGGAGAGAGCGTTGGAGAATCCAGAGAACCGAATGCCGGAGAGAGAAATGCCGGAGAACACATGGAGGAGGGAGCCGGAGCCTCTGGAGGAAGCGGCATGGACAGGGCCACAGGTTTTGAGGGTTCTGCCAGACCAAGAATATGGTCAAGACCGAGGCCCGGACCGAAACCAAGGAGATGGTCATGGCCGTGGCGTGTCCGGCAGCCTGGGAGTCCTCTCCCTGATTCTGGGAGTGATCTTCATTGTCCTTGCGGGTCTGATCTTTGCCACCACCACCTGGCAGGTCCTTCCGGACGCAGGCAAGGTATTTCTGGTCTTGGCAGGTTCCGCGCTGTTCTTCGGGATCAGCCTTATGGCAGAAAAATTGTTTCATATCCACAAGACCGCCAATGCCTTTTATGTCCTGGGAAGCGCCTTTTTGTTTCTGGCAGTGCTGGCGGCAGCTTACTTTGAACTCCTGGGCCCGGGATTTATCCTGGATAAGGAAAATCGCTGGAAGGTTCTGTGGGTGGGAAGCCTTGTGTTGGAGGCAGCTCTTTTTACAGGGCTGAAAAGATTTCACGACAGGATCTACACACAGGCGAGCCTGTGGGGAACCAGTGTCAGCATGTTTTTCCTGGCCAAGGCATTTTCCGTCACCTGGGGCGGGTTTGTCTCCATGATGGCTGTGTATGCCAGCCTGCTTATTATAATAAGGAAATTTCTGGAAAATGAACAGCGCGAGGGCAGGGAAAATCTGAAAATAATCCTGGCTGACGGTTTTTGTTCCTTCGCTCTCATACAGTTTTGGGTTTTTGGCGGGATCACCGCGGCAAGAGGACTGTTTGCGGATGGACTTCTGGCAGCGGAAGTCTGCATGGGGGAGTCTTGCGGGTTTCTTGATGAGGTTTCTCTTTTTTCCTTTACCCTGCCGGGCCTGGCGGCTATGGCGGCATTGATGACAGGGCTCTGGGTTTTGAAAAGGGAGAGGGCAAGGAGCCTGGATTCCTGGCTGCTGCGGTTTCTGGCAGTGGAGGCAGCGGTCTACGGGGCAGGTCTGGCCTCAGATGATTCAACGGGCCGGATGCTGACAATCAACCTGATCTTCTTGGGGATCTATGGGGTGCGCCGTCAGCGGGAAGAAAGGGAAGACGAGAAAATTTCCCTGTTCTGGGATATCTGCGGATGCCTGGCCATGATGGTCACCGCGGCAGGTTTTTGCAATGACCAAAACCCGGGGCCGGAAGGGCTGGCGGGGTGTCTTGGCGCCTTTTTGGGATACTACCTGTGGTTTTACCGGGGAAGCCGTCAGTGGCCTCACCTGCTGGCAGCCATAAGCCTCCTTCCCGTTCCCTTTGCAGCCTGGTCCCGGCTGGGACTGACCTTTGATCAGCTTGGCTTCGGCGTGGCGGCAGTCCTTTTGATATCAGGCATAGCAGCAAGGTATTTTACCCCTATCCTGAAACAAGACCACAGGGTACAGGGCGGATGGAGGGCGGACTGGTTCCAGATTCTTTCAATCTTTGTCCTTCTGGCCATGACAGCTATAGGAGATGACAGGTGGAGATTTGCCTACACCCTTTTGGCGGCGCTGCACTTTTTCCAGTACAGAGATGTGGAAATTTTCAGAAAACCTGCCCTCAGCGCCTCTGCCTGCCTGCTGGCCGCGGCATTCTGGCAGCAGCCATTTATCTCATGGCCTCAGGTTCTGGAACTGGAGATAACGCTGCTCCCCGCGGCTGGTCTGATCTGGACCATAGGAGCCGTGTGGGGGAAACATCCATGGCTTCGGGCCATACAGACTCTGGGATATATGACCTGTCTGTTCCTTCTGTGCCGGGATACTTTCCTGTCAGGCCAGGTAACAGACGCTTTGATTGTGGAAGGAATCTGTCTTGCCATATTTCTGCGGGCTATGGTAAACAAAAACATGCTGTGGGCCCGGACCTCCGTCGCCCTGATGCTCCTGGTGGTGATCTTCCTCACCAGAGATTTCTGGCTGAGCCTGTCCTGGTGGATCTATCTCCTGGCAGCCGGAGCCGGCCTCATCGCCTTCGCCGCGGTTATGGAGAAGGAGGAACGCTTGTGAAACGGAGTTTCACAACTGGAATGCGTTCCGACGTCATGGCAGGTGGCGCAAAGCGCCGCGTGCCGATACCCTAAAAAGGAGGAGGGGAGGATTATGACTGCAGTTTTCCTGCAATTTGCATACCTGGCGGCCATGGGGTTTTGCGGCTGCACTTCAGGCTGGCTGTTCTTTCGGGCGGACAGAAACAGGACCACGAAGGCTTTGATCCTCTGCCAGGCCCTCATTGTGATCTGGTGCGCGCCCCAGCTGTTTCTCTCATTTCCCATGACCCGGGAAATGAAATATTTCCTGTATGGGATTTCCTACATAGGGATCAGTCTGATCGGTCCCTCGTGGCTGATGTTTTCTCTGCTCTACTGCGGGAGGAAGGCTGGGCGGGGGATCTGCCTTGGGCTGTACGGCGTAGCTGCCTTTGACTATGCCATGTTTCTGACCAACGGGCTGCACCATCTGTTTTACCGGAGGTTTGAGCTGGCAGAGGTGATCTATGGCCCGCTGTTTTATTTTCACATGGTCTATACTTACGGGTGTGTTCTCGGGGGGATGGGGGCGGTTCTGTCCGGCTTCAGGAAAAAACAGGTTCCCGCAGTCCATACGGCGGTGATCCTTCTTGCGGCGGCAGTTCCCCTGAGCTTTAACCTGCTGTATTTGTCAGGAACAGTGGAGGCCGGCTTTGACCTGACGCCGCCGATGTTTGCCCTGTCCAGCTTTCTCATGCTCATGGCTGTGTTCCGATATGATTTTCTGGATGTGGACGTGGCGGCCTCAAGGCAGATTTTTTCTTCCATTGCCGAAGGGATCGTAATCTGCAACAGGCGGGGCAGGGTCACTTACTGCAATGAGACGGCCTCCCGCTGGCTGCAGGTGAAAAACGGAGAGGAGTCCGGGAAAATGATGGAGAGATTTCAGAAGGAGGATCCAGAAAGCAACCAGGTGGTTTTCCAGATTCCCGACGGAAAAACCCTGCGGCTTAAGCGCTACGACCTGGAGGGAAGGACGGGAACCAGGGTGCTGGTGGCTACGGATATCAGTGAATATTGTGAACGCCTTCGGCAGAGCAGGGAGCTGGCGGTGTCACAGCAGAAGCTGGCCATGGAGCAGGAGAGGAACAGGATCGCCCAGGAGGTCCACGACACTACCGGACATACCCTTACTATGCTGAACTCCCTTATAAAACTGATCCGTTTTTCCTGCACAGAAGAAAAATTAAAGGGGGCCGCGGCAGATCCCCAGCTGGAAGAATATCTCAGTCAGGCCCAGGAACTGGCATCAGGAGGAATACGGGAGCTTCGATGGTCCATCAACCACCTGCGCCAGGGAACAGAGGGTGAGTTGGTGACTCAGGGCGTTTTTCAGCTGGCTTCCAGCGTGAGGGAGACGGAGGTGGAGGTGGAAATTCAGGGGGAGGATGGCCCTCAATATTCTCACCTGTCTTCTACCGTGTATCAGTGCCTGCGGGAGGCGATCACCAACAGCCTTCGCTACGCCTCGGCCTCCCACATGGATGTGATCGTTAAATTTGAGAAAGAGGCTGTGAGTTTGTATGTTTTTGACAATGGCCGGGGCTGTTCCTCCATAGAGGAGAGCCACGGACTTCGGGGGATCCGGGAGAGGGTGGACAAAGCCGGTGGGCAGGCCCGCTTCCTGTCATCGGAAGGGGAAGGTTTCCAGATCTTTATCCGGCTTCCGGTGAAGCAGAATATGTCCGGCGCCGCGGCGGCTGACACATGACATTAAGCAGGAGGAGCGAATATGATCCGTGTAGTGATCGCAGATGATGTCCAGATCTTGAGACAGGGCCTAAAGGCCATCCTGAGCCAGGACCCTCAGATTCAGGTGACAGGGCTGGCGGCAAACGGGAAGGAGGCTTTTGAGCTGTGCAGAGAGCAGAATCCCCACGTGGTGCTTATGGATATGAGAATGCCGGAATTTGACGGAAGCTGGGGGACCGCGGCCATCAAGGAGGCATTTCCCCAGATCAAGATTCTGGTCCTGACTACCTTTGACGACCAGGAAACCGTGGAGGCCGCCATCAGGAGCGGGGCTGACGGCTATATCCTAAAGGAGATGGAAGATGAGAAAGTTATCCAGTCCGTGAAAGCGGTCTGTGCCGGGATCCAGGTTTTTGGAGGCGGGGTCTTCGAGGGAATCCGGCGCCAGGTGTCAAAAGCCGGGGATAAAAAGGAACAGAGACTCCCTGACGGTCTGGTGACTCCAAGGGAGAGGGACATTATGAGGTGCGTCGCCCGGGGCATGGATAATAAAGAAATCGCTTCAGAACTGTTCCTGGCCGAGGGAACCGTGCGCAACAATCTCTCCCGTCTCCTGGACAAATTAAAGCTTAAAGACCGGACACAGCTGGCTGTATTTGCTGTAAAAAATCATTTGGATTGAGCGGGAACTGCCTTTAAGGGGTGGTTCCTTTTTTGTTGAATCTGCTTTAACGAAATAAGATGGGGGGATGCCGTTTTGTGAAAAAAACCGTGGGGCGGAAATATTGCAAATTGTATATAAAAGTGATATAATCTCCCACGTTATAAATTTTATTCCATTTGTGGAGGAGAAAGGAGAGAAAGAGCTATGGGAAAGAAAAAGACGGTAATGCAGCGTCTGGCTGCGTTGCTGGCAGCATCTATGGTGCTGACGAGTTCAGCATTTACCTCATTGGCTGCTGTGGGTTCAAACGTGGCAGCTGATGCTGAAGTAAAGGTAAAGATGGAGCTGTCATCAGAAGCCGAGGAAATGGAGGTAGGCGACGAGCTGGATCTTAAGCTGGTTTTTGACGCTACTACCAGCGACGCGGAAGGTTACGACGCGACAGCCAGCAATGCGGATGCCAAGGCAGAGAATCTTGTGTGGTCCACAAGCGATGACAAGGTTGTGTCAATTACCGAAAAAGCTGATGACAAGACCGTATGCACGGTTAAAGCATTAGCCGAAGGTGAAGCCACCGTAACGGTTACTTTGAGAAAAGGCAGCGCCAACGCGACAGCAAAGTGCGTCATCACTGTGTCCGAGAAGGATACTCCGGACACGCCGGATACGCCAGACACTCCGGATACGCCGGATACACCAGACACTCCGGATACGCCGGATACACCAGACACTCCGGATACGCCAGACACACCAAAGCCCATTGAGTCAACAGCGACTCCGTCCAATATGGATGATGTGCCGGAAGAGTTCCATGAGGATGTTGCCGAGCAGATGAGAGCGATTGACGAGGAGATGGCCGGACTTTCTGATACTGTGCTTGACGCTAGCACAATCAGAGGCCTTGCGAGCGCGCTTCCGGAAGGAGTGACCGATGTTACCTTGAAGCTTGAGAAAGCCGAGGCGACTCAGACCAGAGTTGAACTGATCAAAGATGCGGATGGCAATGTGATCGGTGTGAAAGTTATTGTTGAACAGGTAGTTTATGATATCAAGCTCATCAATAACGAGAACAATGAAGAAGTTAAGCTGAACGGAAAGGTAACTGTTTCTGTTCCGGTAACGCTTCCCACTGCCTTGGCGGACGACGCCAACATCGCAAAGATCAGACATGGCCTTGAGGATGAGAACGGCGTTGTGGCTAAGTGGGAAAATCTGGCCAACAGCAACATTACCAGAGAAGCTGACAAGGCTCCTGCCGCTGTGATCAGAACCAAGTCCTTCAGCCCCTTTGAGCTGACCTTTGAGCATCAGACTACCCCATCCAGAAGAGGCGGCGGCAGCGGAAGCGGCGGCGGTTCTTCCAGGAACACTTCCGTAAGCGGAACCTGGCAGCAGGATGCCAACGGCTGGTGGTTCCAGTACACCAACGGCGGCTACGCAGCTAACAAGTGGGAGCTGATCAATGGCAAGTGGTATTACTTCAATGAGAACGGCTATGCCGTGACAGGCTGGCAGCTGATCAATGGTCAGTGGTACTATCTTGACCTTGTAAACTGCGATATGCAGACAGGCTGGCATCTGGACAGCGTAGACGGTAAGTGGTATTATCTCACTGCGTCAGGCGCAATGGCAACAGGCTGGGTTGAGGTGGGCGGCAAGTCCTACTATCTGTCTCAGACAGCAACCGAGGCTACATACACCTATGATGCTGTCAACGGCGCGTGGGTATACACCAACGCCGCGGCAAGACCATTCGGTTCCATGTATGCTTCCGAGACAACTCCGGACGGATATCAGGTAGATGCCGACGGAGCTTGGATTCAGTAAGCGGTCAGGACTGAAATTATTGAAATAGCAACAGAGAAGGGCGCTGCCTGCGGGAAACCTGGGCAAGCGCTCTTTTTTAGTATGACGGGCATGCCGTCAGTCTGTGGTGAAAGTCCACAAGGGG
>CAMTAF010000075.1 GCA_947066955.1 uncultured Hungatella sp. | reverse complement strand
CAGGCTTGGGATCTTCCGGTTTCGGATCCTCAGGCTTGGGATCTTCCGGTTTCGGATCCTCAGGCTTGGGATCTTCCGGTTTCGGGTCTTCCGGCTTGGGATCTTCCGGTTTCGGATCCTCAGGTTTCGGGTCCTCAGGCTTGGGATCTTCCGGTTTTGGGTCTTCCGGCTCGGGATCTTCCGGTTTCGGGTCCTCAGGTTTGGGATCCTCGGGTTTGGGATCCTCCGCCGCCTCATTGGCCAGAATCACGGTTCCTCTCCTGGTGGGGAAGAGTTTCAGGCTTTGCTCTTCTCGATCCACCTCTGCGCGCAGAGGATGCTGGTGTCCCTGCTCATCAATGATGACTGCCAGAATCTCGGCCTCCGGATCTATATTCTCCGGAATATCTATGGTCACCATATAAGGAGTCTTCTGATCCAGCGGAGATGTCCCCTCATCTTCCTTTTCCCACAGCAGCTGGAGATGGAACTTATTGATGGTATCTTGATCCGCTGTTATCTCATCCCCTTCTGCATTGACCCTGATGGCAGAAGAAGGCGTTGCGGTCTCCTCTGTCATGAAGAGATCCCTTTTCCTTGAAAGCCCGTAGGTTCTGTTTTTTCTCAAAGCATTGGATGGCGTACCGTTCTCCATGCTTATCAAAGATTCTCCGTCTTCTCCGCTGATCATCAGCACTGCCGTGGAAGCTGCCTTCTTATAATCGGGAGAAATGTTCAGCACCATGCCTTTCGCCACGGGATTCAATCTCTCCACGCTCTTTCCGTTCACTTCCAGACGTTCCCCTACAGGAGCCTGGGTCTCTGCCCTGGTCTCGATGTAAGCCTCAGCCAGTTTCAAAACAGCATCTATGATGTGTTCCACCAGCCCGTCGCTTCCGGTGTCTCTAACTGCATCCACCGCGTTCTCCACGGCTTTCTGAACTTCCGGGTCTTCCGCTCCAAGTTCATCGAGAAGATCCAGGGCATGGTCGATCTTTACCTCTGCCTTTTTCACATCCTCCGGCACTTCTGCCGCCGCCACATCTCCGCCTAATGAGACATAGGCATTGAGCTTTAAGCCGGATTCGGTCTTTGCCGTGATCACCAGGCTCTTGTTCTTTTCCTTCTGGTCTACCCACAGGATGCCTCTGCTGTCTATGGTTGTCTTTTCCGCCAGCGATCCGTCGCTGCCCTTCACCGACCATGTGATCTCACCTGAGCTGCCCTCGTAATCTCTCACCTCAAAGATCTGGTTGCCGCCTGGCCTTATGGATGCGGCAGAGGGATAGATGGAAGCGGAAAGCCGCAGGCTTGCCACAGAAGAGGCCCCGTTGGTTCCGCCTACCTGGAACGTAAGCACTGCTCCGGTATCTTCCTGGATCTCACAGGCAACATTACTGTCCGCCGACTCTTCCGCGATCACCGGCTTATTGATCTTTACTTGGATGGTTCCAGTGTTTCTCATAGTGGGGTCAGAGACCGCTGCCTGCAGCAGGCCCTCTTCGTCTTCCCAAACCATGACGGACGCTTTCTTGTCACAGGTTATATCTCCAACAGTAACTTCCTGGTCCTCCCAGAAATTAATTCCCGTGATTCCAAGCTCCTCGTGGTGGACAGCCTGAGCCAAAGCATTGTTCATCAAAACAACCACCTTGGGATTTTCGGCGTAGTCCTCTGTCTCGTCCGCCGTCTTTTCCGGAAGCAGAACATAACCATAGGAGGCAGCCTCAGGATTTACTCCATGGTCAAACCACATTTCCATGTAGGTCTGCGTGCTCTCGCCTTCCGTTGTCCCTACTGTCTTCCAGTTTCCGGTTGTCCGGGCTCTGCGGACATTCAGCTTTGTGTTGTCATACGGGAAATAGTATCCGGTTCCCACTGACTCATTTCCTTCCAAATGGGCCCATGCCGCATTGTCCACCGCAGTACCGGCCACATCCGCGGTTCCGTTGACAATGGCCTTCAGTTCTTCTTCACTCACCGGAAGGTCTACGGGATCTCCGTTTACAAGCAGCTGATTGTCACCCTCTTCCCTCAGCTTCTTGTTTTCAACCGTGGTCTCCACGGGCAGGTCCATCCCCTTGTTGGTGATCCCCGCACCCAGGCAGACGATCTCGTCGTCAAACATAAACCAGGATTTCTTTCCTCTAAGGTTGGGAGCATAGGAAACCTGGCCGTCAGCGGTGCTCTTTCCGTTTCCGCCCATAGCGCCGCTGAAGGACATTCCGCTGATGCCGTAGCTGCCTATAGCGCTTCCGCCTACCCAGCTTTCCTTAGAGCGGAAATCTCCTCCCTGGAGATAGCCTGAGCTGTCCGGTTTGCCGTTTCCGATATCCATAGGCACCACCGTTGTTCCGGCCAGCCTGTATGGATTTACCGTATTCCAGAAATTGTCGGCGTACTGGTTGTCGTCGTCGTAAATGTAGGTCATCCCGTTGCCCTGATGCCAGCCCAGTTTGTTCTCGTCATTCATGATCTCTGTATTCTGGATCCTCTCCGAATACATGGACAGAGCGAACAGGTATGGTTCCCTTCTGTGCACGGCCCGGTCCATAAGCGCAAATGACTTGTGCATATCCGGGACATAGCTTTCAATAGAATCATCCCCGAGAATCTCCAGAGCTTTCGCCTTAATGGTTATATTTTCCACACCCTTAAGGCTGTCTATGAACCCCGGATCTGACTCTATCCAGTATTTCATAGCAGACAATGCAGTCTCTTTTGCTTCCTGGCTGAACAAATCTACCATCTGCAGAACAACGGCCATTGCTTCCCGTCCTGCCGCCCGGTTGCTGGAGCCGGGTCTTGACACGGAGCGGCCCTTTAACCCGTCAAGCATCAGGCCTCTGTACATGGAACTGCCGAACCCTTCTGTTATGTAAAACTCCAGGTTCCGGTACACTTCCTCCGAATACTGCCACGGAGTCCCGTCAAGAAGAGACGGCATTTTCGCTCCGCCTTTCATAAACTCGATTCCATAGGAACCAAGATAGGGCACATGGCTGTGGTCCAGATAAGAGCCGTCCCCATAGAAGCCGCTGGTGTAGCCGTCGAGAACAATTTTAGAGACATCCTCTGCTTCCTGAATCACAAAGGTCTCCGAGGATGCCTTCATTCCCAGGTAAACCTGTTCATTGTCCTCCCTCAGCGCTCCCAGTCCCAGGGCCGTGGTGGAGCAGTCGATAATATTGGCTCCCTGAGCTGTCCTGTATCCTTGAGCGTGGGTGCTTGCGATTCCCACGGCCCCCTCGTGATAGGGGTCTGGCTGGAAGAAATACAGGGCTTCCGTGTAAAGCATGATCTGTTCTTCTGTCAAATCATCATAGAGCAGCATCAAAATGGGAATCAGATCCTTGGGCATGCCGATCTCCCAGGTCCACCAGTTGTCTGTCTGGCTCTTTGGCGTATAACACACCGTACACAGATAATCCATGATGTGGATCATGTCCTGAAGCATATTCTCGTCCCCATAATACCGGCTTCCTTCCATGCTGTAAGCCTTGGCCATGGCCAGAACCTTTTGGAACGCGGGGCGGAATTCCACTGCGTCGTCTTTATACTCAATATCGCTTCCCGCCGCGCCCATATCGTCTATCCAGGGAATGTCAGGACAGGTATCCTGGCCTTTATATCCATAAGCTTCCCATGCCTTCTCTGCCGCCTGGTCGATGGCTGCCAGAATTTCGGCTCCGCCTTCTTGTGAGGCCATATCCGTGCCGATGAGGGACTCTTTCCATCTTTCGCGGATGGTTCTGTAATCTTCTTTGGTAACTTCCGGAAGATTACCTGGATCTTCGAAAAGGATGGTTGTGGGGTATACCTTCTCCTTCCCGTCCTTGTCTCTGGCTGTCAGCACAAGCTCTCCTTTTTCTCTGGCGATGAGAGTGGCGCCTCCGTTGGACAGGGGTTTCACTGTGATCAGATGGTCCGCCGGGGTGTCTCCGGCTGTTCTGGTTCCGTCTGTCTCTTTATCTTTCAGCTCTCTCTTGATTTTGCTGTATCCGGCGTTGCGGAGATAGGTTCCGTCCCTCTTGACAAACTTGGCGCTCCAGGTTATTTCGCCGGACAGTTCAGCCGGTTTCTCTATGTTCACCACGTCCCCTCTTACCAGGGTAATGGTGTCTCCTGTTTCCGATTTGCGTTCCTCAAGCTGAACTTCTATGGTAACCGGATGAGTCAGCTTTGCCGCATCCAGTGTTAAGGACAGCTTTCCGTCTTTCACGTCGTATTCAGTGACCGCTTCCGGATCCCCGGGATCTGTCACAGATACGGCTTTGAAATCAATGGACAGGTCAATCTGACCGGAGGTCTCCTCCTCAGGCCTGGATACTGTGACAAATGCACTGTCTCCCAGTTCTGTCTTTCTGATAAACACGGATACCGGCTGATTCAGAGTTACTGCCGCCACCTGGCCTGCTACTTCCGCCGTCCCTTCTGTCCACTTGTTCACAGCCATCTGATCTTCAAACAGGCTCTCGGCTGCCTGGAGGTCTTCGGTGTTGCTGAGAACTTTTCCCTTGGTTTCAGCAAATGCGGCCGTGGGAAGGGCTTTTTGTGATCCGCCTGCTCCTAATGTATATTGATAAGTCCCTCCCACAGGCTCTTTCCAAAGCTCAAACCTGGCGACCTCGCCGTTTACAGTGGGGAACCGATAATATACATTGGCATTCTTAATGGTATCGTCGAAAATATAACGCCATTGCAACGGCTGATCACCGGTTGAGGGAAGATTGGAACCGCTCAGCCAGTTGCGGGCTGTGTGCTCTCCTTTTGTTACGGTATCTACGATATCTTTCCAGGTACGGTTAGGATCAGTGTCGTTCACCGCCGTCAAAACCGCTCTGTAGCCGTTGTTGGGGTTTGTCAATCCCAATCTCAAATTGCTGTCTACTGCCACGTTATCCACAACATTGATAACCTGATCGCTGCTGCTGCCGGTATTCTTGATCCCGGCTCCCAGGCACATTACTTCGCTGTCAAAGAAAAACCACGACTTTACTCCTGACAGTTCATCGGACATGCGGATTCCCGCCGCCCCGCCTCTGCCGGCTTTGTTGTCAAAAGCGCTGTCCACGGTCATCTGAGCTTTTCTTACCTGACCGTTTCCATCCAAGAACATGGTGGCTCCCGGGGTCATGGTATCGTTGGTATTCCATGATTTGGTTTTATCATTGTTGCAGGACAGCAGCACCATTCCCTGGCTGAGATCAACCTGCGCCCTGTAACTTGGGGTCTCTACTGGTTTTTCCAGAGTAACCTCTACTGTAACCGGGCTGGTAAGTTTCGTGCCGTCTAATGTCAAGATTACCTTTCCGTTTTCCACCTTGGCTGTGACAGCTTCCGGATCACTGATCTTTGTCACGGCTCCCGCTTGCAGATCAACGGACAATTCAATGGAAGACGAACTGTCACCGGTAAGGCTGGAGACAGTGATAAGCGCTTTCTCCTCTGACTCAGCTTTTTTGACAAACACGGATACAGGCTGATTCAGGCTTACATTGGCCACCTGGCTTGCCACATCCTCCTGACCGGAGGTCCACTTGTTTATGGCCAGAAGGCCCTCTGCCGGACTCTCGGCTGCCTGGAGGGATTCGGTGTTGGTGAGGACTTGGTTTTGGGGTACTGCTGTATCTGACTTATCAAAGTCCCCCTGGATTCCTCCGGCTCCCAATGTATATTGATACTTCCCTCCCACAGGCTCCTGCCACAATTCAAACCTTTCCGCAGTTTTTCCATCTGTTGTAGGAAAGCGGCAGTTTACGTTGGAATTAGTAAGTGTATCATCAAATATGTAGTGCCATTCCAAATGATATTGACCTTCTGTCTGTGGAAGCTTCGACGCACTCAGCCAATTTCGATCATAGATCTGCGGTGTCACCTGGTCACGCGCAGAAGCCCAGTTTCCTCCATCTTTTGTGGCATTGGCAACCGCCCGATAACCTTTATCAGGTTTTGTAAGACCCAGCCTCAAATCCTTATCCGCTGCCACATTATCCACAACATTGATCACTTTATCCTGGCTCTCACCAGTATTCTTGATCCCGGCCCCCAGGCATACAATCTCATTATCAAACATAAACCAGGACTTGACTCCTAACAATTCCCCGGACATACGGACTCCCGCTGCCCCGCCGCTTTCTGTGTTATTGTCAAATGTCCCGGACGCGCTCATCCGAGCCGCTCTCACCTGACCATTGCTGTCCAGGAACATGGTAGAACCCGGACTCATTCCATCGTCAATATTCCAATCTTTCGTCTTGTCACTGTTACGGGACAACAGCAATGTTCCCCGGCTGAGATTAAGATTCGCCTTGTAGCCGGAGGTCTCTACGGATGTTTTTATCTCCGGCAAATCTTCAGGTGTTTTCAGAGAAACCTCCACTGTAGCCGGATTGGTAAGTTGCGCAGCATCTAAAGTCAAAAGAATCTTGCCATTTTCTACCTTGTGATCGGTAACTGCTGATGGCGGATTAGTGATCTCCAGCTCTAATTCTGTCTTAAGATCCACAGAAAGCTCAATAGGAGACGAGAGCTCTGTGCTGAGACCTGATACCGTGATAAACGCTCTGTCTGCTCCTGGCACTTTCTTAATAAACAGAGATACTGGCTGATTCAAGCTTACATTGGCCACCTCACCTGTCACATCCGTTGCTCCGGATTCCCACTTGTTCACAGCCATAAGGCCTTCTGCCGGACTCTCGGCTGCCTGGAGGGATTCGGTATTGCTGAGGACTGTGTTTTGAGATGGGGCTGTTGTTAACCCGTTAAAGTCTCCCAGGATTCCTCCAGCTCCTAATGTATATTTGTACATCTTTTCAACAGGTTCTAACCACATTTCGAACCTGCTCACAGTTGTTCCATCTGTTGTAGGGAAACGGCAATATACATTGGAATTATTTAATTCATCACCAAATATATAGTGCCATTCTAATGGATACTCTCCATCTGCTGTCTTTGAAAGCCCAGACGCAGTCAGCCAATTTCGTTTATCCTGCTGTTGTATTGCGTGATCACGCGCACCAACCCATATCCCACCGTCTTTTACAACGTCAGTCACTACCCGGTGACTCTTTGCAGGGTTCGTAAGACTCAATTTCAAATATTTGTCCACTGGTACATTATCCACAACATTGATCACCGTATCCCCGCTACTCCCCTGAATTCCGGCTCCCAGGCATACGATCTCATTGCCAAACAGAAACCAGGACTTCACTCCTGACAGCTCCCCTGACATGCGGATTCCCGCTGCTCCGCCATTTCCAACCGTATTGTTAAAAGCGCCGTTCACTGTCATTCCGGCCTCTTTCACCGTTCCGTCAGTTTGTAAAAGCATGGTGGCTCCCGGGAGCATACCTTCCGTGATATTCCAGTTCTTTTCCCTGTTGTTATAACGTGATACCAGTACCGACCCCTTCTCCAGGTTAAGTTCCGCTCTGTAGGCATCCGTCTCCACTGTGGGTGAAGATCTGGACGACGTCCCTTCCAAAGCAGGAGCCGCCACTGTGTTCAGGGAATTTCCCAAAATCATCACCGCCGCCATAGCCGCGCTGATCTTCTGGCGCAGTTTCTTTTGAACATACATGGTTCTTTCCCTCCTTTACTTGTTTTGTCTCCTTATCATTTCTTTCTGCCCGCTCACATATATCTTCACCTCCCAAGGGACCGGGAAAATCCTAAATTTATCTGAGTCTATATAAGCAGTTTAGCAAAAATCCGTCCCCATCTGAATACACGATCTTAGGATTAAGATTCCTTATTTTTAAGATTCTCCCGCCGCCAAAATAAAACATATATTATTTGTATTTTCTAATATTATTTGTCTATTTCCTACAGTTTACGTCCTATAAATAGGTAATAAATTATGTATGATACCAGGAAAAAGGTTAAGGCCGCCATACTCCATCCGGCGGATATCACTTTCAGTTCCTGGGCACATACATGTAATCGCGACCTGACAGGGCAGATTTGGGATATTTTCAGAATCGGGGGCCAAAAGATCTTTTGACCCCCGCATTGTCATCTGTTTACCAATACATTTTCCAATCTGGATTAATCAGTCTGGTGAGCAGCTCCATAAAGAAGTAGTCTCCCCAGGTAACGCACTCATCCACGCCTTGATTGACGCAAGTATTGTATGGTGTTTTCTTTGCGTAAGTGCTGTGGAGCAGCTGTCCGTTGGAGACAGACGGGTCCTTCACCTGATAGTTCTCGATGAGAGCCAGAGCCAGCTTTCTTGCAAGAGACCGGTAGTACTCTGCCTCTTTCTCAGGCAGATACTTGCTCATCTCCAAAAAGCCGCATCCGGCGATGGCTGCTGACGAGGAATCTCTGGGCTGATCCGCCTCGTCCCCGTCGCCGAACCCCAGATCCCAGAAGGGGCATAAGTCCTTGGGAAGATGCTTAAGGAAATACCCGGAGACTCTGCGGAAATAATCCAGATACTCTTCCCTCCCTGTATTCTTGTAGGCGATGGCGGTTCCGTAGATGCCCCAGGTCTGTCCTCTGGCCCAGGCGGAACTGTCCTTGTAGCCCTGGCAGGTGGCCCCGTGGGAGAACTGGTCTGTCTCCGGGTCAAACATAATGGTGTGCCAGGTGGAATCGTCGTCCCGGACAATATATTTCATGGTAGTGTGGATATGGTTCTCCGCCACCTCCTTATATCTGGGGTCGCCTGTTGTCTCCGTGGCCCAGTATAAAAGAGGAATATTCAGCAGGCAGTCGATGATCAGCCTGTGGTTCTCGGGCGTGTCCATCTCTCCCCATGCCTGTATATATTTTCCCTTTGGCCGGTATCTGGTCATCAGCTGGTCCGCGGCCTTGACAGCGGCTTCCTTAGCCGCCGGGCTGCCGGTCAGCTTGAAGGCGGACACACAGGAGGGTATGTAGAGGAAACCCAGGTCATGGTGATCCACATAGTGTTTGATGTTGATTCTCTCCAAAAAGGAATCTACCTGTTTGTCGCCCGCCTCCTTGAACAGGCGGCGGTCCTCTTCATTCCGGGCATTCTCGTAGGCAAGCCACACCTCCCCTGTCCAAAACCCGCTGGTCCAGTCCGTATTGATCCCCGGAGTGTAAAAATTGTTTTCACTGTTGGCAGCCGGAAAATGGGTCTCAAAGGCAGGAAGGTTGTGTTTTACCTGGGCAATACACTGCGCCATGGCCTCCTTCTGCTGCTGTTCGTTCACTTCCGGGTACTGCTCTATCTGCTGAATCGCAATCCATTTTTCCAAAGCTTGGTCTCCTTTCACCACTGTAAAACCGTCATATAGTTTGTCTTCTGATTCAAATCGCAAATCATGGTTCTCCCCAGCCCGTACACTCCCCGCAAACCGTTGTAGTCTGACTGGTTTCCTGCTTCCTGGCTTAAAAATACAAGTCCCATTTTCCGGCTTCCCGCCGTGATCACATAGCCTTCGCCCTCCGCTGCGGACAGCCGGAGGCCATAGGCGTCGTTGAACACCGGTTCCGGGACAACCTCCGCTGTCTCATCCTGCCTCCTTCTCACCAGAAAGGTGGTCAGGGTCCTCACATTCTCCCCGCTGACGCACAGCCTGTCCGCCTGTCCCATCTGGTTGTAATGCCGGGATATGGGAGCCCTGTCCAGTTCCATGGCAGCTGCATTGGAGCCGGCAAAGGACTTAACCGTGAATCTGCTTCTTAAGCCCTCTCCCTCTGCCCCGGTCTCTGTCGCGGACACCCTGACGGTCTCACCAAAATGGAACATCTGGGCGATCTTGCCGGGCATATTCCCCAGAAACGTATCATTGATGGCAAAAATGTCAAAGCCCACCTGGACGACCCGTCTTCTGACAACGATCCCCTGATCCAGATAGCCCCCATGGGCCCCCTCCAGAAACAGACAGCCGTCCTTCATGCACACCTGATTGGGAAAGCATTGGGGCAGCGATTCATAGATCCAGGAATCTACGCTTTTTGAGTACTCCTCTCCCTTGATCACCGGTACATTGTGGGCCGCCGCCCCCTTCAAATCATATCTCTCAGGGACATCCTTGTATGTAAACCGCCCGCTGTCAGCCAGCACCTCTTCCCCGTCAAGCCACAGGCCTATGTGCAGCTTGTCCTGGTGCCCGTGGCCTCCGCCCAGGGGACCGTTTTTAAAATACAGCCAGTCTCCGTCTTTTTCCCAGGAGCTTCGAAATACCGTCTGACCGGAACAGGGGAATGTCACAAGACCGGCCTGTCTGGCTCCTGTCTCCAGCTTCCCGTATTCCTCAAATCCCTCCGGCCCAAAGAGCCAGATGCTCTCATAGTCCAGCCGGTCATAGGCCCCTGCTTTTAAGGAACTGCTTTTTAGCAGGAAGGCCGCCTCTGTGAGAAGGTCCCTGACATCGGTGTCATCGGAATCGCCGGTCATGGGCTGGCGGCATCCCGGATTCATCAGTTCCATGGTGGTTCTGGCCATGTTCTCCAGAATTCCAAGTTCCTCCGGAGAAAACAGGTCATCACCCCAGACCCTGCTGACTCTCAGCGCCTCCAGGCAGGCCATAAGCACCTCATTGTGGTACATGGGCGACCCTTCCCACTGCATGCCGTCATCCATAACCTGGATGTGGAGCCCGTCTTTCAAAAACCGGCGGGCCCGCTCTGTATATTCCTGGTTCTCCAGAATCAATCCCAAAAAATACAGTCCCGCGTACTCCATGATTCCCCAGTTGCTCTTCATGGAAAATCCTGTCCTGGGGTTTTCGAAGAGCCGCCTTCCGTGAACCTCGAGCCCGTCCAGAAACTCTTTTACCACCTCATCGGTCACTGCCGGGCTGTAGGCGCACAGGGCCATGGCCCGGACCCAGTAGTCCGCCCTAAGCCCCGCGTCCAGGGTCCGCCATGTAAGGTTTTCACTTTCTTTTACCCATGGTTCTTTTCCCAGCCAGTCCAGGAGCTGGCACACCAGCTCGCCGGCGTACCGCTGGTCTCCTGTAAGCCCGTAGGCCTGTCCCAGACAGACCCAAAACCGGTGGCGGTTCATCTGAAACACAAATTCATTGTCCCCATGGAACACATATTTCCAGTCAATATCCCCGTGGAAATGTACCGGTTCCTGGGTCTGCTCCATATCCCACGGCAGTTGGAACAAAAATGTGTGATCCAGAAGCTGGTCCGCCGTCTCCATGGCCAGCCGGCATTCAGCCGGCCAGTATTCCCGGCAAAGGCTGCCGCATCTCTTTTTTTGCTCATCCTTTGGCGCCATCTTCTCGCAGAAAACCCGCCACTGCCTTTTCCTTGTCTCATCAAGCATATTTCTTCCAGGGTCACAGGGTCTCCCCTGCTTCCTGCCTCCAATTTTCCAAAAATCCGTCTTTCTGCTCTTCCATCCACCGGATTACTTTCCCTTCCAGCGTCCTGGCTGCCTTTTGATTTTCCCGATCTGTCAGGTCCGCCGGGTGCTGCTGGTATCGGTCCTCCTGGTTGTGGTAGAGATAGCGCGCGGGCTTTGGCTCCACGTCGTAACCCAGCTCCATGATGTAAGTGCAGTCCTTTGTCCTCACTCCCCGCCATCCGAAGGTCCGGGGATCTCTGCCTTGTTCTCTGAATTTTTTGATAAAAATGTCTCTCCCCGGACAAGCGCACAGGAAACTGACCCGATCAGGATCTTCCTGTTCCGTCACCAGGAATCGGGAACAATCCTGGCCCTCCACGGTCCCCGGGATCTCCGCCTTTAGAAGCCCCAGGATGGTGGGCATCATGTCCTGGCTTCCGATACAGGTATGGCAGACCCGCTTCTCATTGCCCGGAACACGGACTACAAAGGGGATCCTCACCGACTCCTCGTACCACACATGTTTTCCCATGAGGCCGTGGGAGCCCATCATATCCCCGTGGTCTGAGGACAGGACGATGATTGTGTCGTCATACAATCCCTGTTCTTTTAAAAATTCCACAAGCCGCCCAAACTGGTCATCCAACCCGCTGACCGCCCCGTAATACTGCCGTGTGGCAAGCTTCAGCTCCTCCTCTGTGTAGTTCACCTGCTCTCCCGTGTGGTGGTGAATATGGTCCAGGCTTACATTGGCCTTAAGTTCCACATCCGGGTACAGATCCACATATTTTGCGGGCACCTGGTCATAAGGGCTGTGGGGAGGATTCCAGGCAAGGTACAGGGCAAAAGGCTGGTCCGGATTTCTCACGGTTTCAATGTACTCCATGGCCTTCTCTGTCTCGTGTTCCACAGACCACTTTCCGGGGCAGATCATCTCAGGCGTATCCTGCCAGTAATGGGGTGTCAGATGCATATCATAAGTTCCGTAGGAGTACCAGTAGTCGAATCCGTGGCGCCTCACTCCCGGAGGAGTGAAAGCGTCCCAGTCTCTGGCGCCGGACACCGGATTTTCACAGTGATTCTGCTCCGGCTCATCCAGATGCCATTTGCCGATGTAGGCAGTCTGGTATCCTGCTGCCTTCAGGGCCTGCCCCATGCCAATCTCATGGTCAAGAAGCCTCATGGAAAGTCCTGTCTTGCAGTTGGTAAACATCCCCAGAGAAAGGGGATACTTTCCTGTAAGCAGGCTGGCCCTGTGGGGGGAACACACCGGAAATGTGCTGAAAGCGTGGTCACAGTAGGTGGCCTCCTCACAGAACCGATCCATGTTGGGAGTCAGCACCGGATCCTCATGGGAGGCGCCCATAGCGCCTGCCCTCCACTGATCCGCAAACACAAATACCAGATTCTTTTTCATGATCGTTCTTCTCTACCTTTCCGCAGGCACAATCTCAACCATCTGGTCCGCCTCGCCTGCCAGCTTCTCTTCATCAAGGTCAATGCCGAACCCGTCTTTTAACGTAATCTCAATAGGATTTTTGCTGCTGTCCGTGGCAAGGCTTCTGACACAGCGG
This sequence comes from uncultured Hungatella sp., assembly GCA_947066955.1. Taxonomy (GTDB): domain Bacteria; phylum Bacillota; class Clostridia; order Lachnospirales; family Lachnospiraceae; genus UBA3402. Next base: position 5,643 of record CAMTAF010000075.1, on the reverse strand, counting down.
TAGAAATAGTCGGATTCCTCCCGTTTCTCCGTGGCCTCCACCCACTGGGCTCCCAGACCGTAGGCCAGCTGCTGCCAGATGGAGGCTGACGGCCCCGTCAGACTGTCATCTCCGATCATCAGTCCGGCCCCCAGGTCTTTGATCCGGCGGGCCAGGACCACCGCGTCCACAATGGAACCGGCGGAGTCCGGGTGAATGTTGTAGATTCCTCCCATCCCCTGACAGATTTCTTTTATGGAACGTCGGGAAGGCCGCATGGGATAGTCGGGAATCAGTTCTAAGGGAGAGACCTGGCTCTGGAGAGCCACCCACTCTTCCCTGCTGAGAAAGGCTGGGTCCTCGCAGGCATCCAGTCCTGCTTCTCTCAGGCTTTTCATATGTTCTCTGATCTCCTCAAGGCCGGAGGTGTCCCTTTCCATCCGGTATCCGCAGTTGACATCACCGATGAGGAAGGTTTCCCGTGAAGGACAGACCGCCCTCACGGTCCGGATAATCTCACAGTCCAATTCCTCCCGGCCAAACAATTTCACTTTGATGAACCGGCTCTTGCCCCGGCCTTTCGCCCAGGAGGCGCTCTCTCTCACCTCCTTCAGGTCATTGCTGAGGATCACATGGACGCCGCAGACCGGATGTCCCTCTTTGAGCCCCAGAAGGGAGTTTGCCGATGTGCCGGTAAGCTTTCCCCCAAGATCCACAAGGGCCATCTCTGTCATCTCAATCAGCTGCTCAGGCCACTGTCCCTGGTGACTTCGGGTTTCTTTTAAAGCCTTCCCCACATCCATTCCCGGCAGATTTTTTAAAAGCTTCCTCCAGGGCTCGAGAGAGGCCGACTCCTGGTTCACAGACATGATGCACTCCGCGAACCCGGTTCTCCCCTCAGCCGAAATCTCCGCGATCACATGCTGCCGGCTGGACCATGTGCCGAAGCTGAAATGCTTCACGGCGTAAATGTTCTTTAAATACAGACAAATTGACCCAATTTGTCCTCCTATGGCGTACAGTCTGGCCAGAATTTCTTCCCGCTGGCTGTCGTAAGACGCCAATTCATTTTCAAAATTCATATTATCCTTTCACACCGCCTGTAAGTCCTCCGACGATATACTTGCTCAGGGCCACATACAAAATAAATGTGGGCAGGAAGACAATGATCACTGCCGCGAACAGCCCGCACCAGTCTCCGCTGTACTGCATTCCGTTGATCATGGAGAACAGTCCAAGAGCCACAGGCCTTAACTTCTCCGAGTTGACAAACAGCAGGGATAAAAAGTACTCGTTCCAGACATTGACAAAGTTAAAGATGGTCACCGTGATCAGTCCGCCCTGGGCCATGGGAAACACGATCTTCCAGAAGGCCTTGATCGGGTGGCAGCCGTCAATAGCTGCAGCCTCCTCATAGGAGCGGGAAATATTTTCAAAGTAGGCCATCAAAAAGATGGTGGTGTAGGGGATCTTGGTGGCCACAAACAGAGCGATCAGCACGATCCTGTTGGAGATCTCGTTGCGCAGAAGCCCGGCCCTGGCGATGATCATATACAGCGGAATGATCACCATGATCACCGGCACTCCCGTGGTGGCCGCGAGCATGGTCTTTATGGCTCCTGAACCCGGGAACTTAAACCGCTGAAGCACATAGGAGTAAGGGGCGCAGATCAGAATCAGCAGGGCGCAGGAGACTACCGCGTAGAGCAGGGAATTCATAAAGTAGACCGATACATTGGAGGCCACCCACACTCGCGAATAATTTTCAAAATGCAGCCCGCTGCTGAACTCAAAGATGGTTCCCCGGAAGATGTCTCCTGTGGTGGACAAACTGGCGGCAATAACCCAGATGAGGATAACGGCTGTAAATCCCACCCATGCCATAAGCACCAGGTATCCGGGGGCCAGAGCCAGCTCTTTTTTCAGATTAAAGGGGTTGACTGATTTTTCTTTATTTTTCTTCCACACGTTGAACCTCCTTAGAATTCCAGGTCATCGTCTTTGATCAGACGGTTCACTACGGTAAATATAAACACGATGAACAGACAGAGCATAACGCCTACGGCTGCCGCGATTCCCGCATCCCGCCGGATCTCGTCTACGTTCTCCGCTCCGAACAGCTTATCATACATGTAAACCATGGGAACGACCGTAGAAGTATCGGCACTGATAGGAGAAAACAGTTTGGACCAGATAAAGAATCCGGAGACACTGATGGACCACATGATAATGTTGGTGCGGAAGATTCCTTTGAGCAGAGGCAGAGTGATGTAGAAAAACTGCTTCACTTTGTTGGCTCCGTCAATGGCCGCCGCCTCATAGTAGTCGATTCCGATGCGCTCGATGCCGCTGATCCAGATAAGCATAAAGTGTCCGATCATGCCGAAACAGTAGGAGATCAGCAATGCCCAGAATTTGTAATCGCCTCCGAGCCACTGGATCTGAGCCAGAGAGTCCAGATGCAGGGCAGAGAAAAACTTTGTCATAAATCCGTAGGAGGGATTAAAAATGTACTGAATCCACATGGTTGCCATAGCTACGGCGCTGATTACATTGGGCAGGTAGATCGCTGCCTGAAAGAAGCCTCTCCCTCTGACGCCGTTTTTCAGGATAACCGCCAATAGCAGGGAGACTCCCAGCGTGATCACGCCTCCGATCACAAAGATCTTGGCCAGATTGATCCAGGAGGCCTGGTACAGCGAGTTCTTCATAAGACTTATGTAATTTCCTATGCCGTTAAACTTCCATTTATCCACGGAGTCCGTGATCTCCTGGATAGCGAAAAAGCTCATGAACACGGTGCGGACGATGGGATATACCATTGTCAGCACAAACAACAAGGTACCCGGCAGAGCAAACGCGACCACCATACTTCGATTTCTTTTCATTTGACAGTCCTTTCTTTTGAAGATGGCGTACAATGAAAAGATTGTACGCCATCTGCCTCAATTGCCAGTTATTGCCTGACGCTCTTATTTTTTCGACGCCGCCAGCATGTTGGCCACAAACTCTTCTGCCGTGCACGTTCCCGCGTACAGCTTCATCAGATTCTCCTTCAAGGCGGGAGTGATATCCGGATTGTTCTCAAGACCGCCGGAGGTGGCGAAAAGTTCTGTACAGTTTTCCATATACGGCTTGGCTTCCTGGAGCTGCTCCGGCCAGGACTCGTTGTTCATATCAGCCGGCAGGGCCAGGCTCTCCTGAGCCAGCTTTACATCCCAATCTCCTCTGGTAAGTTTCTCGATAAGGGCAAAGGCCGCTTCCGGGTTGGCGCACTTCTTTGTGATGGCAAAGCTCTGATTGCCGATCACCATGGCCTCCTGTCCGTTGATGCCGTTATCCACCTCCGGGTAGGCGAAGAATCCCCATCGAAACGCCGGACCTGTGATGGTCTTTGTCTCGTTTACCACATAAGTTCCCGCGCAGTACATAGCCGCCCGTCCTGTTGCCAGTTCTGTGTTCTGTCCGGTAGGCCATACATTGGCGCCTACCTGTGGAGAGAAATATCCTTTGGATGCCAGGTCCTCAAAACTCTTGGCTGCCGTCAAAACCTCTTCTCTGTCCCACAGTCCTTCATTGACTACCTTCTTTACCTCCTCGTCGCCGATGAGACGGGCCAGATGCTGTCCGAACGCCTGCATGGCGTAAGCATCGTCAGTAGTCAGCGGTATGTATCCGGCGTCTTTCAATTTCTGGCACGCATCCAGAAAGTCTGCCCATGTCACCGGAGCTTTGGCGATTCCTGCCTTGTCAAACATATCTTTATTGTATAAGTAACCGTTGGCCTTCATCTGATAAGGAATCTCATGAAGCTGTCCGTCGTCGTAGTAGCTTCTGTTCAGGGTCATCAGCACTGGGTTGGTATCTTTTTCATAATCATGGGCTTTTATCAGCTCTTCCAGACTGATGATGCGGTCTCCGTAATTGCTCTTGTTGCTCATTCCGTCAAACATATCCACCTGCTGATCCGCATCCAGAGCCGGAATCAATCCCTCTTTGATTCCTTTTCTTCCTTTAAACTGCAGATCCACCTGGGCGCCGGTTTCTGCCTCAAATTCTTTTACCGCCTCCGTGATCACGACACCCTGGGGTTCGGTAGACTCCCAATTAGACCAGTACACCAGCTTAACTCCCGCAAAGCTTCCGCTTGAGCCTGCTCCGTCAGAAGTTCCCTCAGTCTTTGCGGCAGGAGCAGCCGCGGTTCCTCCGGCCCCGGAGGATGCCGCCCCCGTTGTGCCTGCCTGATCTGCTGCCTGGCCGCCGCAGCCTGCCAGAAGTGTGGTGATCAGCGCGCCACAGGTTATAATGCTGCTCCATTTTTTTGATCTCTTCATTTGATCTACCTCCATACTTTAATGTGGTTTGAGCGTTCGTACAAGCTTAAGTTTCCTTGAAGCACAATATCAATGGGACAATCTACTCTCCGAGGCGGCTCCATGTGCTTAATTATGGCATCCACCAAAATACTGAGGCCGGAATATCCCTTCATATACGCGCCCTGGTTAATAATCGCTTTCAATTCCCCTGCCCTGAGCATGTTCGCTGTTGACTCATTTAAATCTGTGCCAATAATGGAAATCTGATTCAGAAGTCCCATCTCTTTCACCGCTTTTACCATCAGCTCATTATCATAAGATGTCAACGCGTAACACACCACAACATCCGGATACCGCTTCAGCGCGTCTTTCACTGCCTGGCAGACGGCTTCATCCTCCTCGTGATGCATGGAACAGCCTCTGACGATCTCCACGGACAATCCGCTTTCCTTCTCCTGAAGATAATCTACCAGACTCTGAATCTTGTTAATGTGGATCTTGGAATCGGAACGGCCTTCGGATACAAGAACTGTCCCTGTCCCAAAAGTAATCAGATTGATCAGCTCTCCCACCACCTGGCCCAGCACCTTCTCGTTTGACGGGATGCAGTACAGGCCTTCCGGCTCTTTCAGCTCATCATCAATCACGATCGTCACCACCTTCTGCGCCACCAGACGCTGCAGCTGCAGTAATACCTTAGGGTTCCGGGTATAGGAAAACGTAACTACACCCGCGTACTTCTCACTCCCCGCATCCGCAATCTGCTTCAGTAATTCGTATTGATTTTGTTCGTTGCGGCAGACAAACTCCTCAATCTCGATGTTCAGCCCCTTGACCTCTTTGGCCATGGCCCGGAAACCTTTCCAGATATACTCGAAATATAATCCTTCATCATCCGGCAGGACCGCGGCAACATAGCGCGTGGCCCGCTTTATGGAGGAGGCTGCGTAGTTGATCTCATAGCCCATCTCCTTGGCAGTCTCCAGGATCTGTCTGCGGAGCTGTTCTCCCACCCCCTCTTTGCCGGAAAGCGCCCGGTGAACCGAAGTGGCGGAAACATTCAGTCTGGCAGAAATATCTTTAATTGTAATGGGGCCTGTGCCTTTTACATTATATTGTCTGGACATAACCATCTTCTCCCTTCCTACTTAACAATGCTGTCAGTTAAATCCAGTATAGCACCTTTACAGCGGTTTGACCACACAACCTCCTCTCCTCACCTTGTTTTCCGGCATTCCGCCGGATCTGCACAAATTCTTTTGCTGCAGTATAATTATGACCAAACAGATTTGTAAGGCACCTCTGCCATGTGACATGTTGCATAATTTAACGATTACTTAAACAATTA
>CAMTAF010000074.1 GCA_947066955.1 uncultured Hungatella sp. | reverse complement strand
TTATGGGGAATTCGGAACTGGCTTTGCATAACTATTAACTTTACATAACATCGGTTATGGAAAGCTTTCCATAAGCGATGCGCAATGGCATTAAAAACGGCTTCTCTGATTGCCTCCTTTGGAAATGGATAAGTTTCCACCCTTGTAACTCCCCGATAAGAAATTTCTGCTTTCAGGTATTTGGTAAAAATCAAATCCACAACTCTATCAGCCTGTGAAATCAGTGATCCATGTATTTCATCCTGATACCGCAATTCTGAATCTGTTTCAAAATAGCCAATTTTTACATAAGAACCTGGTATCCATTTCTCCGGATTATGATGAAATAGTAAAATCGCCGCCCGCTTGAGCATACCATGGTCAAGCAGATTTAAACTATCCAGCAATTGCTCATTGGAAGAATCGACATCTTTTTTGTCCATTCTTTTGCTAAGAACGGCCTGTTCACGAAAAATATCAAAACTATCATTCCGTAAATCCCTTACTGCAACATCCTGTATGGGAACACTATCCCAGGTAATGCCAGTCTTTTTTAAGAGGAACTGATTCAATGCCTGTCCTTTAAGCAACTGCTTTGTGCTTCCGCTCCGATAATGATATTCTCCCCTGTAATTCACAGGATAGGTATTTGAACTGACACAAATTTCAATGTATTCTTTTCCGTCTTCAGATAACAAATTCACATCTATGATAATTCCCAGAATATCTCTTACTTTATTGGGAATGTCTTCCATGAGCTTCTTACTGTCTTGGATGCCAATGACAGTACCATCATCATTTGTACCGATATAAATCTTTCCGCCCTGCGCATTGGCAAATCCGCATATCCATTTGAGATATTCATCTCGCCATGATTCTTTCCATTCTATATTCTGACTTTCTGCCATAAAAGCACCTCCAAGTCAAATTGGGTAGACAATATCTGCCCAATTCATATCATAACAAAATCTTTTACAAAATACTATATCCTCACAAAATCTATTTTTATCAAGATACTGCCGTGATACGCAAACTAATTCATTCTCACACACCGATTCTTCCTGACTCTTTCCCCTTTCGCTCCGTATACTTCTTAACAAATGAGATAAAACGGTCTACGCTGCTGTTAATATATTTTCCTTTCTTCCATGCAAGACCGATATCCTGGGTGATCAGGGGAGTAATCGGAATTTTGATAAAATCGGGGCAATCAGCTAATACGGAGGAATAGAGACAGGCTCCGCCCAAATTTTTCCTTACAAATTCTTTGATTGTATAAAGCTGACTGGCATGCATAATAATATTGGGTTTGATTCCCTTACTTTCAAACAGCGCTCTGAGAGTGGCATTCTGCACAGAATCCGTATTGTACATAATCAGAGGCTCATCTTCCAGCATTTCTATAGACACACTCTCTTCCTGAGCCAAGTGATGGTCAGATGACACGCAGAACACGATATGCTCAGAAAGAATCTGATAGGTGTTCATGTTATCCACGTCATAAAAGTGCATATTTACAAACGCAAGGTCCAGCTGTTCCTCCTGAACCAAAGAAGCCGCCCGTATGGAGCCATATTCAAAAAGTTCCACAGGGATTTGGGGATACTGTTCGTGAAAGGCAATCAGCGTTTCAGGGAAAAAAAGAGTGCTTAACAAAGGAGGGATTCCAACTTTCACAGGTAGAATCTGTCTCCCCAAGTCATATAGCTGAGAGGAAGTCTGGCGTATGGTTTCCAGCAAAGCATTGGCCTTTTGGTAGAACAATTCCCCCTCATTGGTCAGGGTCAGATGATTTTTGGATCTTGTAAATAAGCTGACGGAAAACTCTTTCTCTAATTCCCGGATGGCATTGGAAATGGCTGGCTGCGTAACGTAAAGCTTCTGTGCGGCCTGGGTGATGCTGTGATATTGGCTAACAGCACAAAAATATTCCAATTGGCTGATTTTCATGGGTTCCTCTCTCCATTCTGCTTATTTTTTTATCGATAATAACGCAGCAGGTTTTGTCAATAGTATACAAAACTCCGAATTTCTCTTGTGGACATTATAGCATATTTTTGAGTATTCTGCCAAAAATCTTTTGCGTCTTAATTAAAATTTATGGGGGTATTTTTTTTACTAAATATACAAAGCTTCCATGCTTTGATACAATGACACCACAGCGAGGAAGTAATCAAGCAGCCGGCTAAATACTCGTGTGCAGCATTTAAGAAAACAATAGGAGGGACGAGAATGAGTCCATCAACGATTACGTTATTATTTCTCTTGTTTGCGGTGGTAATGTTCGCGCTTGAAAGAATACCGCTGGGAGTTACTTCTATGATTGTCTGCCTCGGCCTGATCGTCACAGGCGTGCTTGACGTCAAGACCGCATTTTCGGGTTTTATTGACAGTAACGTTATTTTATTCGTAGCCATGTTTATTGTAGGCGGGGCGCTGTTTGAGACGGGAATGGCCAATAAGATCGGCGGGATTGTCACAAAATTCGCTCAGTCAGAACGGATTTTGATTGTTGCTATCATGGTCATTGTAGGGCTGATGAGCGGAGTCCTGTCCAACACAGGAACTGCGGCGGTTCTTATCCCGGTGGTAATCGGTATCGCCGCGAAATCCGGTTACAGAAGATCCAGGCTTCTTATGCCTCTGGTTTTTGCGGCGGCCATGGGAGGAAATCTCTCGTTAATCGGGGCTCCGGGAAATCTGATTGCCCAGAGCGGCCTCCAGGAAATCGGCCTCTCTTTCGGATTTTTCGAGTATGCGATTGTGGGCTTTCCCATCCTCATAGCAGGCATCCTTTTTTACGCGACCATCGGTTATCGCCTGTTACCGGATCATGAGGTGAGGGGAGACGGAGCCTTTGATACAGAAAAAGATTTTGGAGACGTTCCGCCATGGAAACAGTGGATGTCACTGATTATCCTGGTGCTCACGCTGCTGGCTATGATCTTTGAGGATAAAATCGGCATTAAGCTGAGCGTTTCCGGAGGAATCGGGGCATTGGCGCTGATTCTGACAGGAGTTATCTCAGAAAAAGATGCTCTCAAATCCATTGATTTAAAAACCTTTTTTCTGTTTGGCGGGATATTGTCCCTGGCCTCGGCTCTCTCGGCCACTGGGGCAGGGGAAATGATTGCCGGCAAAGTAGTGGGAGCGTTGGGGGAAAATCCGTCACCTATGGTTCTGACCTTCGTTGTGTTTATGCTCTGTGTTGTTTTAACGAATTTTATGTCAAATACGGCTACCACGGCATTGATGGTTCCCATATGCCTGTCCATAGCCCAGGGGATGGGAGCCGACCCAAGGGCGGTGCTGATGGCTTGTGTCATCGGAGGGTCTTGCGCTTATGCGACTCCTATTGGAATGCCGGCCAACACCATGGTAGTGGGCGCCGGAGGATATAAATTTATGGATTATGTGAAATCGGGTTTTCCCTTGATTGTCATTGCGACAGTTGTAAGCATGGTGATCCTTCCCGTTGCGTTTCCGTTTTTCCCATAATCGGATATGGTGGTAATACTTTTTAAAATATAAAATCAGGAGGCTTAAAAATGGGTAAAAAAGAACAAGTAGAGCAGCTTACCAACTATATGGCTAATTTTGTGTCCCATATTGGTAAAGTGCTGCCGGACGACATCATCGCCAAGCTGGATGAGCTGGCAGAGAAGGAGGACAGTCCGCTGTCAAAGGTTATTTATGAAACCATGAAACGGAACCAGAAGCTGGCCAAGGAGCTGAACCGGCCAAGCTGCCAGGATACGGGCGTGCTGCAGTTCTGGGTAAAGTGCGGGACGGCTTTTCCTCTTATGGGGGAGCTGGAAGGGCTGTTAAAAGAGGCGGTTGTGAAGGCAACCTTTGAGGCTCCTCTGCGCCATAACAGCGTGGAAACCTTCGACGAGTACAATACAGGCAAAAATGTGGGAAAAGGAACGCCTACGGTATTCTGGGACATTGTTCCGGAGAGTGACCAGTGTGAAATTTATGCTTATATGGCCGGAGGCGGCTGTACCCTTCCGGGAAAGGCTATGGTTTTGATGCCTGGAGCCGGATATGAGGGAGTGACAAGATTTGTCATGGATGTGATGACTTCCTATGGACTGAATGCATGCCCGCCTTTGCTGGTGGGAGTAGGTGTGGCCACATCCGTGGAGACGGCGGCGCTTCTTTCAAAAAAGGCATTAATGCGTCCCCTGGGAAGCCACAATGAAAATGAACGCGCGGCTTCTATGGAAAAACTTCTGGAAGACGGGATCAACGCTATCGGCCTTGGGCCTCAGGGCATGGGCGGGAAGTACTCTGTTATGGGCGTACATATTGAAAATTCGGCAAGACATCCTTCTGCCATCGGCGTTGCGGTCAGCGTGGGCTGCTGGTCCCACAGACGCGGACACATCATTTTTGACAAGGATTTAAATTATACCATTACGACGCATTCGGAGGTGACCTTATAATGTTGGAAGTAAAAGACGGAAAGAAAATATTGACAACCCCTATATCGGCAGAGGATCTGGCGGATATCCATATCGGGGACATCGTGTATTTAAACGGGAGCATGACAACCTGCCGAGATGTGGCCCACAGGCGTTTGGTAGAAGGCGGGAGAGAACTTCCCGTAGATGTGAGGGATGCGGCTATTTTTCATGCAGGTCCCATTATTCGGCCTCTGGATAACGATGCCTTTGAAATGGTGTCCGTAGGCCCTACTACCAGCATGCGCATGGAGAAATTTGAGAAGGAATTTGTGGAAAAGACCGGAGTGAAAGTAATTATCGGAAAGGGCGGCATGGGTCCTAACACGGAATATGCCTGCAAACATTATAAGGCGATTCATTGCGTGTTCCCTGCCGGAAATGCGGTGGTAGCGGCTACAGAGGTAGAGGAAATCGTGGAGGCCCAGTGGCGGGATCTGGGCATGCCTGAGACATTGTGGCACTGTCGTGTAAAAGAATTTGGACCTTTGATCGTGTCCATTGACACAGAGGGACGCAATCTTTTTGAAGAAAATAAAGTGATCTTTAATGAGAAAAAGGAAAAGGCGATTCTTGAAATCTGTAAACATGTAAGTTTTATTAAATAATGTACCTGGGGCTCCAGCGGCTTCTTTAAAAGCCGGTGCCGGAGCCCCAAGTCGCTGTATGGCTTATTCTTCCAGATCACAGATATTGCTTTCGCCAAAAAAGGTTCTTGGCCTACGGTGATTTCAGCGGAGATTCCTTCACCGCCGTCCTCATCCACGTAACCATCTTCCCCACAAAGACAGCGGACACCACTGTGCCGGGTCCCATGCCCTTCACGCCTCCCGCGAGGGCAAGGCTTAAACAGGCCGAGACAATCACGCACCCCGCATCGTAGCCGATTTTCACCTGTCCCAATTCTTTCCCCGTCATCACGCTTAAGCGCCTCACCAGCCCGTCCGGCGGATTTTGAATCAAATCCATGGTGATCATGCACACCATGCCCAGGGCGGTGAAAAAAGCGCTGAACACCAGAGCCGCCCATTGGAACACGGGCACTGTCCCGTCAAACCGGATTGCTCCCTGGAGAACATCGATGACCGTGCCGAAGAGGAAGGCGACAGGCACCTGCAGCCAGATTCTCACATCCAACAACTTTTTCGTCAGAACCAGCTGCAGGGCGATGTTCCCTAAGTGGAACAGCATGGTCCAGGTTCCGAAGCTATAAGGGGTCACGCTCTCCAGGACAAAGGGGATACTGCTCACAGGGGAAATCCCCAGATTGCTCTTCTTGCACAGGACGATTCCAAGGGAAACCATCAGAATCCCCGACAGATAGATAACGATTCTCCACAGCTTCTTTTTTTCCATACCTTCCTCCTTTTTGGTATCGGCACGCGCCGCTTCCGCGGCACCTGCCAGGTCGTCGGAAGGCGTCCTAAAAACGCTGCGCGTTTGCCTTCCTCCCTCTTGGTATCGGCACGCGCCGCCTTCGCGGCACCTGCCAGGTCGTCGGAAGGCATCCTAAAAACGCTGCGCGTTTGCCTTCCTCCCTCTTGGTATCGGCACGCGCCGCTTTCGCGGCACCTGCCAAGTCGTCGGAAGGCATCCTAAAAACGCTACGCGTTTGCCTTCCTCCTAAATCACGAAATTTCTCAGATATCTAGCGCTTAAGACAACCGACTTTTTCACATCCTCCACGGACCCTTCAAAAGCCTTGTCCTCGATCTCGATGCAGGTGCACCCGTCATACCCGATATCGGTGAGGGCGGACACATATTTTCCCCAGTCCACATCCCCCAGCCCCGGAAGCTTTGGGGACATGAAATCCAGAGGATATCCCATGATGCCCACCTGCTGCAAGCGGTCCGGGTAGAGTTTGATGTCCTTGTAGTGGACGTGGAAAATCTTATCCTTAAATTCATAGATGGGCTGAATATAGTCGATCATCTGCCATACAAAGTGGGACGGGTCATAGTTGAGACCTAAGTTGGGGCTGGGCAGGATCTCAAACACTTTCCGCCAGACAGCCGGGGTGGTCATCAGGTTCTGTCCTCCCGGCCACTGGTCGGCCCCGAAGAGCATGGGGCAGTTCTCGATGGCCACCTTCACCCCCATCTCCTCCGCCAGGGCAAGGATGGGAGGCCAGATTTCCTTTACCAGCTCCAGGTTTTCCTGGATATTCTTTGTCTGATCCCGGCCGATAAAGGTGGTCACCATATTCACGCCCAGCTTCGCGGAAGCGCGGATTAATTTTTTGATATGTTCTACGGCTCCTGCCCGTTTTTCCAAGTCCCCGTCCATGGTGTTGGGGTAATAGGCCAGTGAAGAAATTTTTACCTTCTTTTTCGCCGCGTAGTCCGTTACGTGTCTCCCGTAGTCTTCATCCTCCAGCACCTGGTCCACGTTGATGTGGCTGACACCCGCGTAGCGGCGCTCCGCCTTTCCCGCCGGCCAGCAGGCAACCTCCACACACTCCAGTCCGGCTTCTGACACAAAGTCGATCATTTCCTCATAGTTCATGGTATCCGCGATGGCACTGACAAGTCCTAATAACATCGTTAAATCTCCTTCCTTTTCTATTTCTGCAATATGTGAATATACTGGATTTCGTTTGGCTCCAGCCGGATATCAAACTCCAGCGTATCCTCCTTAGCCTCCGCCTGCTCTATGGAGATGCTGCTGACGCTGGCGGAGCGCAGATACTCCATCTCCCTCATGGTTAAGTTGGTCTCCATATTCAAGTCCACCCATTTATCCTGAACGCTTCCGCGGGACTGATTCAGCCGGTTTCGTTTTATGAGATAAGTCCCATCCTGTATATGGCTCATTTTCACATGGATGGACAGACATTCCCTGTCCTCCAAAATCGCCGTCATATCCTGAATCTCAAAGCTGTCTTCCTCTGTCATATAGTAGTGATAGTTGGGTTTTTTCATATTGTGGCACACGAAACGGACGGACCCCCGCTCACTGCGGGTGATGAGGTAATTGGGGTGAACCTTGAGAACCCTTTTGGACAGCTTGTTTAAAAATTCCATGGCGTAGTATGCGGGTTTGGTGATGCCGTCCTTGGTCAGCAGTCCGTTTCCCCCGAACAAGGGGCCTCTGGCATCCTGTTCGCTGGCATAGGCATCCGTAAACAGCCAATGGCCCATGAGCTTAGCCCTCCCCATACAGGCAATGGCGTTGTAAACCAGAAAAGCCCCCTTTAAGCAGCTGTCGTTTACCAGGTTGCGGTTGGATAAACTTAAGCTGTACTCAGAGATATGAAGCTCTCTCTCCGGAAAATCCGCTTTTTCCATGGCGTTTCTCGCCATCTCAATGCTGTGGAGGACAAATTTAAAATCGCTGGTTCTCTTCTCGTAATAACAGTTATTTTCCATCTCCTGTATATAGGGATAGCAGCTTAAAGAGATAAAGTCCGGCCTCTCCGGCTCCTGCTTCCACACGGTCAGCATCTGGGCAAAGCCGTTTTCTCCATACAGCCTTACGGGAAATCCCCCTCCCCCCACGCGTGCCTCCGGCAAACGCTCCCTCAAGGCCCCGGCGATGAGGCTGAAGGAATGAAAATAGTCCTTATGGCTTTCCGCCGCCATGGTGGTGTAATCGTAGGAATTTAATCTGGTATACTTTACATTGGTTTTCTCCCAATATTCAAAATACCAGCCCAAGACCTCCTTTGAGCCGTAGCGGTTGGTAAAATTGCGGATCAGGCCTCTGTAAAACTCCCTCATCTCCTCCTCAGAGTCAAAGGACTGGTCCCGCTCAAGCTCCTTGATGGCCCGGCCTGTGGTTCTAAGGAGGCGCATGGGCTTAAACCCCAGCTCGATATAGGGCTTTAAGTGGTGTTTTACCAGGAAGTCTGTCACCATGTTGAGGCGGCTGTAGTTTTGCCGGTCCCCGGGGGCGTGGATATCCATGTGCATTTCCGGCGCGTAGATATCCCAGAACCGCACATACTCAACCCCCAGCCGGTCTTTGTAAGACAAAATCTGTTCCTGGACAGAGGAATCCAGCAAATCCGCCGCCGCGCCCGCGTTGATCATACGGCAGCAGGAATTATCCCACTCTCCCGCAGCCTGGCCTTCCAGATCCAGCTCCTCCCGCAGCTTATCCGATTCTCTCTCCCGGACGTCTCCATGTCCCTCCAAAAATTCCTCGATCTTTCTCTCCACCAGAGCCTTTGCCTGCTTCTCTTTTTCGCTGTCCAGGCTCTGGCGGGGTCTGCGCTGCTTTCGGAACTCCGAGGGCGTCATCTGGTAATTGTCCTTAAACACCTTATTGTAGGCCGCAACGCTGGCGAATCCGTTCTCCAAGGCGATCTTCGTGATGGACTCCTCGGAATAGATCAGATCCTCCATGGAACGGTTCAGCCGCACGGTGTTCAAAAGTTCGGAAAAATTAATCTTGCACTGCTGTTTGATAAATTTTGAGGTGTACATGGGGGACAGATACAGATGGTTCGCCATATCCTCCAGGGTAATATTCTGCCGGTAGTTGGCCCGGATATATTCGAAGACCTTCTGGATCCGGTCATCCTTACTGTCGTTTTCCTCCTCATACTGCCGGTTTTGGGTGGTCAGCAAAAAGTTTTCCGTCAGGATATGCAGCATCTGATAATACAGGCTGCTGATGTAAAGCTTATTTTTCTCGTTTCTGCACAGAACCTGATTAAAAATCTTCGCGATAAGCCTCCGCAGCTCATCATAGGCATCGTTGTGGTCAGCGGTAGAGTTGCACCAGAAGAGCACATGGGTCTGCCCCAGCAGTTCCCGGGCTTTTGTGTAGGAGATGAGGAACCGCCCCGCCACCATGTCCTGGCTTCCCCGGTAACTGTGTTTCCGGTTAATATTGACCACAATCATGTCTCCGGGATTAAGCTGGTAAGTGTCCTCCCCCACGGTGAGCACCAGCTTTCCGCTGATCAGAAATAAAAGCTCAAAATTTTCGTGGGAGTGAAACGCGATGTAGGGTTCCGTGATAAAATCCAGTTCCACCAAAGCGTCTGATTTCATATAGTTTCGTTCCATATCCCCGTCTCCTTTCGCCCTGCTCCGGCTCCCCGTTTCACGGGCCGCGCCGCGGGCAGCCTCTTTCCTTTCCCTCTATGATACCATTTTTTGCTTTAAAGGTCATAGAGCTGATTATTTTTTTCTGTTCTCACGGGAATCTTTTTGTATTGATAAAAGATAAAGAACGCACCGCCGGCGCAGGCCAGATACCCCATTGCCACCAAAAAGGTGAGACGGTCATATGTGTTTCTGCTCATATAGACTACGGTTTCCCACGCCGCTGCCCCGAGGAAGAGGCACCTGAGGAGAGGCGCTGACAAAAGCCCTCCATTCACCTGGTTAAAGGTCATCCGGCTGGTCCGGTACCTGGCCAGCAGAAAAGAAAACAGCCCGGACAGCTCAAACACATGGGCGCACAGCCCTAAGATTCCCGCCGCCTCCACACCGGCGAACGAGTTGGCGCCGGAGGGCTGCAGACCGGCCAGCAGATAAACCGCCAGGCCGGCGCCGCTTACGGCCGCCAAAAGCTGTTTTTTCTTTTTCAGCTTTTTCTCTTCCAGATCCCAGACATACCAGGGCCCGTAATAGACATACCGGATCTTAAATCCCCCTTTGCCGGCAGCGGGAACCTTAACCGGGGCATAGTCCTCCTCAAACCGTTCACGCAGTGTTTTCATAGGCTCAGTTCTTTCGCTCTGGGGCAGGAACAGAAGTGTCCCGGCGCGACTTCCTGCAATTCTACAGGCTCATGGCACCGCTCTGTGGCGTAGAGACATCTTTTGGCAAAGCGGCAGCCCGGCTTTGGATTGATGGGGGAGTTGATCTCGCCTTTTAACAGGATCCTCTCTGTCCGGTTGTGAATATCCACCGTAGGGATGGCGGACAAAAGCGCTTTTGTGTACGGGTGCATGGGGTGGTCAAACAGCTCCTGGGTGGGAGCCGTCTCCACCATCTGTCCCAAATACATCACGCAGATATTGGTGGAAATATGGCGCACCACCGATAAGTCGTGGGTCACAAACAGGTATGTCAAGTCATACTCTTCCTGGAGATCCATCAAAAGGTTCAGGATCTGGGCCTGGATGGACACATCCAGCGCCGATACCGGCTCGTCGCACACCACAAACTTGGGATTCAGGGCAATGGCCCTGGCGATTCCCACCCTCTGCCTGCGGCCCCCGTCCAGCTCATGGGGATAGGATTCCCGGAAACGTTTCTCCAAACCCACCAGGTCCATGAGCCTGTCCGTCTCCGCCTGTACCTGAGCATCCGTGTAGCGCCCCGACAGCTTTAAGGGTTCCATCACCGTGTCCCGCAGGGTAAGCCTTGGGTTCAGGGAAGAATAAGGATCCTGGAAAATAATCTGCATGTCTTCCCGCAGCTTTTTCAGCCCGTCTTTTTTCAGATGGGTCACATCCTTTCCCTCAAAGCGGATCACCCCGTCCGTACTCTCCAGAAGATGGATAATGGTGCGCCCCAAGGTGGATTTGCCGCACCCCGATTCCCCCACCAGACCCATTGTCTCCCCTTTATTAATGGAAAACGTGATGTCATCCACCGCGTGTACCGTGCCCCGGGGCGAAGGAAAATATTTTTTCAGATGTTCAATCTCTAACAGTGCCATGGGAATCCTCCTTTCCGTCCAGCAGACAGCGGACAATATGGGTATCTCCAATCTTGCTCATCCCCACAGGGGCTTTCCTGCATCCCTCCAGGGCCCGGGGGCAGCGGGGGGCGAAGGAACAGCCCTCCGGCAGATTGCTGGGGTCCGGCGGAAGCCCTTCCACCGGTGAAAGCCTGTGCACATTCTTGGAAAGATCCGGCAGGGCCCCAAACAGGCCCACGGTATAAGGATGAGAAGGATGGTCGAACACCTCTTCCCTGGAACCGTATTCCACCACCTGGCCCGCGTAGACAACCGCCACATAATCGCAGACCTCCGCCACCACGCCTAAGTCATGGGTGATCAAAATCAGCGCTGTCCCCAATTCTTTCTGAAGATTTTTCATCAGATCCATGACCTGAGCCTGGATGGTCACATCCAGGGCCGTGGTAGGCTCGTCGGCAATGAGCAGCTCCGGGTTACAGGCCAGGGCAATGGCGATGACCACTCTCTGCTTCATGCCGCCAGAAAACTGGTGGGGATATTCATAGGCCCGGTCCTCGGAGATCCCCACAGTCTCCAACATCTTTATGGCTCCCTGGATTGACTGCGCTTTACTCATGTTCTGGTGGCGGCGCAATCCTTCCGCGATCTGTTCTACCACCGGTTTCACCGGGTTTAAGGCAGTCATGGGATCCTGAAAGATCATGGATATGCTTTTCCCCCTCAGAGCGCACATCTCTTTCTCCGGAATCGATAACAGCTCCTGACCTTTAAAATTAATTTTGCCCCTGACAGCCTGTGTGGCGTGGTCGGGAAGGATCCGCAGGATGGCCTTGGCGATGGAGGTCTTCCCCGCTCCCGTCTCCCCCACCAGCCCGATGGTCTTCCCTTTTTCCAGACTAAAGGATACGCCGTTCACGGCGTGTATGGTTTCTCCCCCGGAGTGGTACTCCACCACCAGGTCCTCTACGGAAATCAGATTTTTCTCTGCATTTGACATTGTGTTCACCTCCATCAGTCTCTCAGCTTGGGGTCAAGGGCGTCGCGGATGGCGTCCCCCACCAGGTTAAAGCTCAGCACCGTCAGCATAATGAACATGCCGGGGATGATCACCATATGGGGATAATCCCTCATATATCCCCTGGCCGAGGCCAGCATGGCTCCCCACTCAGGAGTCGGGGCCTGAACGCCAAAGCCCAGGAAGCTTAATCCGGACGCGGAGAGGGCGGCGCTGGCGATTCCCATGGCCACCTGGACGATCAGCGGCGAGATGGCGTTGGGGATCACATGATGAACGATCACCCGCAGAGTGGAACAGTTTATGGATGTGGCTGCCTCGATAAATTCCGAGCTGCGCACAGTCAGGATATTGGCCCTCATCATCCTGGCGAAATTGGGGATCCCGCTGATGCCGATGGCGTAGATCACCTTGTCAAACCCGGCTCCCAGCACCGCGGAGATGGCGATGGCCAGAAGGATGTTGGGAAATGCCTGGAACACGTCTAAGGCCCTCATGATGAGGGTATCCACGGTTCCTCCGAAGTATCCGGCCACGGCTCCTAAGATGACGCCGAAGACGCAGCTGACCGCCGTGGACAGGATGCCGATGCTTAACGTATATTTGGCCCCGTAAAGGATGCGGGACAGGATATCCCGGCCAACCTCGTCGCATCCCAGGATATGGGTGAGGCTGGGAAGGGAAAACCGCTCTTTCATCACGATCTCCTGGTAATCATAGCGGCAGATCATGGGGGAGAAGAAAGAAAGCGCGAACAGGATCACCACAAAACTCAGCCCCAGCATGGCTCCCGGATTGCGCCTGAGCCTCCCCCATATGTAGGGAAGAGAACCGGGTTTCACACTTCTGGTATTGTCATTGGAAGAAGTCTTACTCTTTGCCATAGCTTTTTCTTATACCTCCCCTTTCTCTTTTTTTCGATTTGCTTCCCGCCGATATGTACTGAGCTTTGATGCGGGGGTCTACATAAGCGTAGATTAAGTCTGTGAGGAGCATAATAAAGGCGAAAATAAACGCGATGTAGATAATGCTTCCCTGAACAATAGGGTAGTCCCGGCTGTTGATGCCGTTTACCATGTAGGTGCCGATTCCGGCAATGGAGAATACGGATTCAATGATCACCGTGCCCCCCAGCATAAAGCCGAAGCGGCTGCCGCACACGGTGATAATGGGGATCAGGGCATTGGGCAGGGCGTGCTTCCAGATCACGTCTCTCTCCGACAGCCCCTTGGAGCGGGCCGTCACCACATAATCGGAGCGGATAACCTCCAGCATGCTGGAGCGGGTCTGCCTGGCGATGTCCGCCAGGGAGCCGATGGAGTTGGCGATGACCGGCAGAATAAAGTAGTTCAAACCGGAATCCCCGCTGGAGGGAAGCCAGCCCAGCTTCACGGAGAACAGGATGACCAGCAAAAGGGCCAGCCAGAATCCTGGCATGGAATTGCCCAGCATGGTCAAAAACATCCAGACTTTGTCGGACAGTTTGTTGGCGTTGATCGCGCACTGGATGCCGATGGGAATTCCGATGACAATGGTAAAGATGATGCTGAAAAACGCCAAGGTCAGGGTCTTGGGGAAACGGGCCATGAGTTCCGCGCCCACGGCGGTTCCCTGTGTATACGACTTGCCGAAGTCAAGGCGCGCGAGGTCTGCCAGATAACTGCCCAGGCGGCTGATGAACGGCTTATCCAGCCCCAGGCTGGCCCTGGTTTCCATAATCTGCTCAGGAGTCGCGTTATCTCCCAGCATGATCTGCACCGGGTCTCCCGGCACAAATGACATTAAAGAGAATATGAGAATCGCCACTACGATCAGAATGGGGATCATCTGAAGGAGCCGCTTTCCGATATAACGAGCCATACTTTCCCTCCTGTTTTTTCACCTATTTTTTGCAGGACTGATAATCGCTGGCAAAGGTAAAGGCGTTGACGCGGGGCATCATGTTGGCGTTCACCTTTAAGTCCAGGATGCCGTCCTGTCCCACCATCAGATTGTAGGAGGTGAACAGGCCCTTGGCGCAGGCCATTCCCTTCAGGTACTCATGAAACGCCTTCACGTCCTCGTCGGAGCCGGTGGTGGTGGCTGCAGTGAGAAGGCTTACCAGAGTGTCGTCATGAGTGAAGCAGACGGAGCCGTTTTCAAAACCAGCCGGGTTAAAATTGTTATCCCAGCAGGTGACGATATTTCCCGTAGCCCCTTTATTGTCCAGAATCATATCCCACTGGCTGGAATCGCTCTTGTAGGTGTTGAACAGCGCCTGGTCGTATGCCATGAGATCCACCTTAAAACCGGCTGCCTCCAGATTGGCCACCATGACGGAATGGATGCCGTCCACGATGGATGTGCGGCTTAACAGGCGGATCGTCACCTCGCCGTCAGCATATCCAGATGCCTTGTAATATTCCTTTGCCTTCTCCGGGTCATAGTTAAAATAGTCCTCCGCCCAGCTGTCATCATAGCTTGCCATGGTGGACGTTCCCAGACTGTAGCAGACTTCCGCCGTGGACTCGTCGTAATCTCCGCCGTACATGATGCTCTCGGAATCCAGAGCGTAGAGGGCCGCCAGGCGCAGATTCTCGTTGTCGGCGAAAGGAGATTTCCCTGAATCCATGTTGAGAAATACCACATTGCAGTATGTACCGCCCTCGATATCCACAGAATAGCCTGGCTGGGCATTGGCCCCGTCATAGAAGCGGCCAAGCTCGCTGGCGTCGATGACAGCCCCATCCACCTCTTTGTTTTCCAGGGCAATGCTCCTCATGGAATTTTCCGTGATAACCGTGTACTGGATGGTCTTGACATTCTGGACATCCGCGCTGCACCTTAAGCTCTCGTCCTTCTGCCAGTAGTCGTCGATGGCCTCCAAGGTGATGCTGGAGCCTGCCACATAATCCACGATCCTGTAAGCGCCGGTGGCTGCCGGGTCATTGCACTTTTCCTCGTCGCTGGCACTCTCATACCAGTCTTTGTCACAGATGTTCAGGGTGTAGTTTCCCATCAAGAACTCCATAACCCCTGGTCCGTATTTTTTCAGATGGAAAATCATGTTGTAGTCGTCTACAATCTCGATGTTGTCCAGATACGTGCCGATCCTGGTCTCCGTACCCTTTGAGTACATCATGTCATAGCTGAACACAATATCCTCCGCCGTGATGTCGTTTCCCTTGCTGTCCTTGATATAGTCATACAGTTCTACCGAGTAGGTCAGATCGTCAATTTTCTCGCAGCTCTTGGCCAGCCAAGGCTCCAGCTCCTCCAGAGAGGCCCCGTAATACGGCGTGCAGAAAAGGGACGCGTACACATTCTGGACCATCCAGAAGCGCGGAACCGATACAGCCCCAAAAGGAGACATATCAAAGGAACTTGCGTTCAGGGCGAAAACCACCTTGTCCACCTGACCCGACGCCGCCTCCCGGCTGGCAGAGCCGCCGCTCTCGCCGCCTGCGGTGCTGCCCGCCGCATTGCCGCCTGCGCTGTTTGCGGAATTTCCTCCGCATGCTGCCAGTGAACATGTCATCACGGCTGCCAACAGAGCCGCTCCTATTTTTCTCAATCTCATATCGTCTCTCCTATTCTTTTATCTACTCAAATTTGATGGTCGTGTTGGTTGCCGCCGCTTTATAGATGGAGTCCAGAATCTGGGTGATCCGGAATGCCTCCTCCGGCTTTACGCATGGCTCTGTATCGGTCAGGATGGCGTTGATCCACTGCTTTGCCTCCACAACCCCGGCCGGCTCATTTACCCCCTCAAAATAGTCCACCAGGGCCTCTCCCGAAAGCATCTCATGGGTCATCTTCCCATGGCGGACATGGTTAAAGATCAGCTCCGCCTGGGGATAACTGCCGCCGTACTTGATCTCGGCGCCTTCTTTTGTGCCGCACAGGGTGGCAGCTGCCTCCCGGGCATCCATATAGTTTAAGGCCCAGGCTGCCCTTAAGTTGACCAGAGCGCCGTTCTTCATCTTGATGAAGCCCATGGCGGAATCCTCCACCTCAAAGTGATCCGTATCCCAGGGCCCGTAGGTATTTCCCTGAGCTGCCTCGGGAAGATTTCCCAGCTTGTAGAATACCTGGCCGCTGACGCTGTCCACGTCATAGTTATTCATGCACCACAGGGTAATGTCAAGGGCGTGGGTGCCGATATCGATCAGGGGACCGCCGCCCTGTTTGGACTTGTCCGGGAAAACTCCCCAGGTGGGAACCGCTTTTCTCCGGATGGCGTTAGCCTCCCCGTAGTAGATCTCCCCCAGCTCCCCTGCCTCGCAGGCTTTCTTTAAAACCTGCACGTCGTAGCGGAACCGGTTCTGGTAGCCTACCGTAAATTTCTTGCCGGACTTTTTCCAGGCATCCAGCATTTTTTTCGCGTCCTCCGTGGTCGCCGCCATGGGTTTCTCGCACAGAACATGCTTGCCGGCCTCAAAGGCATCCACCGTAATCTGGCAGTGGGCCACATTGGGCGTGCACACATGGACCACGTCGATGGTCTTGTCCGCCAGAAGCTCCCGGTAATCCGTGTAGATTGCCGCGTCTTTCAGGCCGTGGCGGGCAGCCGTGGCCCTGGCTTTTTCCTCGTCCAAGTCACACAGAGCCACCACCTCTACCTTGTCCGCCACCTTTGCCAGTGACGGGAGATGCTTGTTGTTGCAGATGCCGCCGGTTCCGATGATCCCCAATCTTAATTTGTTCATAATAGCCTCCTGTTTTCTATTTGATTTTTGATCTTTTGATTTTTTGTTCTTCCGGACGTCTACTCCCCGATCAGACGTTTCAGCATCTCCTGGTGTTTTCTCACCTGGTCCACCTCGCTGATTAAGTCCTCCACGCCTCTGTCCTGGAACCTTCTCTGCCCTTCATACTCGGAATTGATATAGCCCTCATATCCGTTGTCTTTCAAAAACTGAACAGGTCCCTCATAATCCATGGAAATATCCTGGTATGTACCCGGTTTTCCCGGAATCTCGGACATGTTATAGAACTTTCCGTGAATGCTCACAATGTAGGGCATAATGGATTTTAAATCCTCCGCCTTTGTCCGGGAGAGGAGCAGGGCCTGTCCCATAACCTCAAAGTCAATCTCTGTATAACCCGGCACATTGTCCCGGATCAGATTCTGCATCTTGTTAAACGCGGGAATCAAATCCGCCGGGGCATCCCCATGTTTTAAATAGCGGTGGAACATGGATTCTACGTTGCCCGCTGAGTAGAGGGACAAGTCGATGTCATTGAGCTCGCTGCTTTTTCCCAGATAATTGTCCATACACAGCTCCGTCACCAGCTGGCAGCTCTCCCTCTTGGCCCCCTGCCGCACATACCAGTCAAGGGTCACTTCCGACGGGCGGAAGGCGAAAATCCCCCAATCCGGCACCAGGCCCAGATGCTTTGTCCCTGTCTTCTGGCAGTACTCCACGATCTCATTGACATACTGGCCGTTGATAGGTATCGGCGCGTGGATCTCCTTGCCCATCTTGATGTCGCATTCCTCCGCCACCGGGAGGGCCTCGATCATGACCTCTGCCGGCGTTGTGGCGAGGGTTCGGACATTTTTAAATCCCAGCTTTTTTGCCAGGCGGATATCGCTCTTTAACCTGTCCGCGCACTCGGAATAGCTCATCACATGATCCCGAAACTGGAGCACATCGCAGAACACATCCATGGTAACCGGCGTGGTGTGGTACTTCTCCATCCACCCGAACCACTGATCAAAAAATTCCTCCGGCGGATTGGGGTAATGACGGAGCCCCATCTCGTCCAGCAGCTCGATTCCGTCTGCCCCGTAGAGGTTGGTCCCCACTTCCCGGATCTGTTCTTCCAGATCCAGCTCCTTAAAAAACTGAGCCTGCTGGTAGCTGTACAGTGAAACGCCTCTCTTGATTTTTCCCATCTTGTCATTCCCCCTTCTGCTTTAATTCCAATTCATAGGTTAC
The DNA here is from genome assembly GCA_947066955.1 of uncultured Hungatella sp. Lineage (GTDB taxonomy): Bacteria > Bacillota > Clostridia > Lachnospirales > Lachnospiraceae > UBA3402. The sequence continues at coordinate 485 of CAMTAF010000074.1, read as the reverse complement.
GATGTTCTTGGTCTTGTCCGACCCTGCCCCTGTCCCCGGCTCCGGCGGGCATTTCACCCACTCTTCATCTGTAGGGAGATACCCGTAGGCCGCGAGAACCGACTGCTGAAACTCGATCACATGCTTTCCCGGCGCCAGGCCGCCTGCCTTTGCCACATGGACAATGCCCTCATCGTCGTAGTCCCAGTGCTCCCACACCGCTGTCTTGATCTCCTCGAATGTGCGGGGCTTTTTGCCGTTGATCTCAAAGGTCTGGACATCCCTCTTGTACTGTACGCCGTCCACCTTGATGTAGTATCCGTTGTGCAGGGAAAGGTACACCCCTCTGTAATTGGCGTTGCGGGCCGCGAACTTGAAGCCGATCACGTTGCCCTCCCTGTCTGTCTCGTTTTCCAGACTATCTTTTCTGATCAAGAAATTGTCAAACACGTTTTGAATCTTTCCAAAGTTAGTTGAAATAAAGCTTTTATCAAATGGGAAAACAT
>CAMTAF010000073.1 GCA_947066955.1 uncultured Hungatella sp. | reverse complement strand
GGTAAATCCTGCCACAAACCCCAGGGCCCTGCTCTCATGCCCTAAGTTGGCCAGAACCGCTGACACGTTGATGCCCTTTCCTCCGTAGAAGATGTTCTCCTCCCTTGTGCGGTTCACCTGCCCCAGTGTGAAATGCTCCACCTTCACTACATAGTCCAGAGCCGGATTGAATGTAACTGTGTAAATCATATCTATCATGCCTCCTTTTCTTTGTGAAATTTCATTTCTTATCTTGAACTCATCATATCATGAAATATTCATTTCGTCAATACATTTTTTCAAGAAATTTAATTTTATCATTTGAATGGTTCTGGAAGACAATTTCCATAGATTTATCGGACATAGAAGTAGATAGCGGCGGCGTTACGGAAGAGGGGACTACACAGATGTATATTGACGGGAATCTGGCGAAGCTGGTAAATGGATACGTCGTATGGTTCGTTTTGGGAGTTTTCCTTCACATTGAAAGACTTCTGATTGTAAAATACATAGTGAAAAAAATGTCATTTTGTGGTACAATGGTGTCACTTTGAGAAACGGAGGGATATCATGAATCTGGGAAAAGAAACGGAAACTCTTGAATTTAAGAAGACAACTGGCGAAATGAAAGAAGCAATGGTTTCGATTTCGTCAATTTTAAATAAACATGGTATAGGCACTCTGTATTTTGGAGTAAAACCAAGTGGGGATGTTATCGGGCAGGATGTCTCGGAGTCATCTTTAAGGGATATCTCCAGAGCAGTATATGAGAATATCAGACCTCAAATATATCCTGCGATAGAAGAGGTCGTGTTGGATCAGAAGCATTTGATAAAAGTAGAGTTTAATGGCGAAAATGCTCCATATTCCGCAGCAGGAAGATACTACCTGAGAACGGCTGACGAGGACAGGGAAGTCACACCTGATGAATTAAAGGCTTTTTTCGTTGTTAATAAATATCGGGAATTATGGGAAAAAGGAAAGTCTAATGCAACAGCAAAGCAAATTGATAAACCGGCAATCAAATCATTTTGGCAAAAAGCTGTTTCGGCTGGGAGATTACCTGAAGGAAGGTATACATGCCCGATTGTTTTGAAAAGATTTGGACTTGTCTGCGATAATTATTTGACAAATGCTGGAGAGATACTTTTCGGTAATACTTGCCCGGTCTCGTTAAAAGCCGGAATATTTGCAACAGATGAGAAACTGACATTCCTTGACATGAAGCTGTTTGAAGATAATATTTATAATTTGCTGAATATTGCAGAAGACTATATCTTAAAGAATATCCGATGGAGAAGCAAGATAACCGGAATGGAGAGGGAAGAAACTCCTGAAATTCCTGTGGCAGTGATCAGGGAGGTGTTGGCAAATAGTTTTGCGCATGCAATATACTATGGCCGGACAACCCATGAAATATGCATTCATCCGGGCATGATCACGGTTTACAGCCCAGGCGAATATGCAAGTAAACATAAGCCAGAGGAATACATAAAGGACAATATCGAATCGGAAATCAGAAATGCTGCGATTGCTAAAATCTTGTATTTGAATAAATCCATAGAGCAGTTTGGCAGCGGCTTCAAAAGGATTAACAGCTTGTGCAACGATGCAGGTATCAAATATTCCTATGAGAACAGGGAAAATGGATTTAAGTTCATCATCTATAGGCCAGAGCTTCAAAGTGACATTCCAAGTGTCACTTTGGATGTCACTTTGAATGGAACAGAGATGGCGGTTCTTGCCATTTTGAAACATAAGCCAGATTCATCAAGGGAGGAAATTGCAGATAAGATTTCAAAAACCGTAAGAACAGTGCAGAGAGCATTGGATTCATTGAGGGATAAAGGCTATATCAGAAGAGTGGGATCTAAACAAAACCCAATATGGGAAATATTGAAGTGAAATCATGCGGCAAAAGTAAATCAAAATTGGATCGGGAGACCGATTCTAAATATTATTGGACGGACCGAATCATGACCAAGGGTGGCGCGACCTCAACAGCACGCATTTTTGCGTGTTGTATTGATCGATCAGGGGACTCTCCACTACTCGCCGTGCCAAAGCAGGGCCGCGCAATCGTTCACATTTCCTCTCTGCCCTGTGTGCACAAAAAAGCTGCCATGGAGATCTTCCACACCAGCTATAACGCCATCAATCCTATGATCTGCATTTATTCTCAATTCCAGCTCGTCAGCAGTACTTCTCTCGTATCCCCTCCGCGAACTCCAGAATATCCTTCCTAAACTCCTCCGGCTCCAAAAGCTCCGCCGCCCCGCCGAAAGAGGCGACCCAGCAGACAATGGACGTCCTGTCCGTGAAGCCGGAGGTAAACAGCAGGCTTCCGTCCGACTGGGTCTCAAAAGACTCCGGGCCGTATTCCTCCACCAGTCTCCATTTGTACTCCGGGGCGATTCTGGCCTTCACCTGGTAGCAGCTGGGAAAGATCCTCTCCGGCGACAGATCCGGCATTTCTGCGGGGCGTTTTTCAAAAAATTCCCCTGTCGCCAGGCCGGTCATCCGGTTGAGCTTAAAGAGGCGGAACGCCTGCCGCAGGGCGCACCATCCCCACACATACCAGCCAGACCACTGAAAGACCAGGTAATAGGGCTCTATGGTCCGCTGCGACTCTCCGTTGGGGCCAAAATAGGAGAAGGAAACCATCCGCCCTGACAGGATCGCGTCGTGGAGCTGTCCGATCTTTGGCGACAGGGAGGCCTTGCTCCAGCAGGACAGATCGATCAGGATGTGCTGGTCTCCCGCCAGCACGTCGGAGGCGCCCACGGACAATTTCTCCATGAGCTGGACATAGCGGTTGGTCTTGCACACGCTGTCTAAGCTGCGCAGTCCTGCCAGGATGGCCTGCATGTCCGAGGCGGTCAGGAGGGCCCGGTCAATCTTGTAGCCCTCCATGATGGAGATGCCGCCGTTTTTCCCCTGCTCCGTCACCAGGGGGATCCCCGCTATACACAGGGCCTCGATGTCCCGGTTGATGGTCCGCCGGGACACCTCGAACTTCTCCGCCAGGTAGGGCGCTGTCACCTTCTCCTGCTGCAAAAGGATGGATAGGATTCCGATCATCCTGTCAACCTTCATGGTCTCTCCTCCTAGTATAATAGTAACAGTACACGCCGCTGCGCGCTGCCTGCCCGGGACGTCGGAAGGCAGCCTGAAAACGCTTCGCGTTTGTCTGCCTCCTAAGTGCCGCCTTATTTCAACCCTGGGCCTTTAATCCCACATAAATATAGATCGTGGCATTGTCCATGCTGTCGTCCTGGTACTCTTCAAAATCACACTGAAAACTTCTGGGCAGGTCCATGTTCCAGATCTCCTGCCAGGCCTCTCCTACTGCCTTCACCATGTCCCCGTGGACCGTGAATCTGGCGTACCGTCCCGCCGGGATCTTGCAGACCGCGAAATCCCCTTCCTTTGGTTCTTCCCTGGTCTCGCAGGCCGCCATGGCGGTGTACTCGCATTTCTCATCCCCCGCGTAGTCGGTGTAGATCCCCAGGGCCTTCTCGTTGACCTTGCCGGGGATTGCCTCATAGACCCCTCCTCTGTAGAGCTTCTCCCACAGTCCTCCGATCACCGCGACCGCGTCCGGGGACTGGTTGCTGGTTCTGGCGGACACTCCCACCGCGGTCTTTTCTTCCAGTGTGACGATATCGTACTTCATATGCTCTTCCATCCTTTCTCTATAGCTCCTTGGTCTGACCCCCTCTGGGGATCGGGAATGCCGGCGTTCTCTGTGCCGTTTCCTGTATCCAAGTGTACCAGAAAAAAGATGACAGCTATGTGTCATGTTATATTCTTTTATGTCATTTTGTCAGGCCGTATGGAAGCCTCGTGCCTCCTGATGTGGGCGGCTGAGTCTTTTTTGCTGATAAAGAGGAGGAGATAAAGGGTCTCGATCACCAGCATGGCCGGAATCCTGGAAAACCAGAACTCCCCTGTGAGAAGCTTCTCCCTGGTGGCTGTGATGATCTTGTAGTCGCTGACCTGGGCCAAGGGAGAAGTCTCATTGTTGGTGATGACGATGACCCGGACCCCGTTGTCCCGGGCCCCCTTTGCCAGGGTGAGAAGCCGCTTGGAGGTGCCGGAATTGGAGATAATCACCACCACATCCCTTGGGGTTAAATTGTAGGTCTGGGCGATCTGCCCCTCCCAGATGGACCCTGACACAGAACACAGCCCCAGCTGGTTAAACTTAAAGGCCCCATCCATGGCCACGGGGATGGTGTTGCCCACTGCCGCGAACTGGATGACCCTGGCATTCTCCAGGATCTTTAAAACCGTCTCCAGATTGTCCGTGTCCATCATCCCCATGGTTCCGGTCATCTCCGCTATCTTGTTTGCAAGGATATTCTGGAGGGACTGGGAGAGATTGTCTCTGTCAATCTCATTGGACACCTGGAGGCTGTCCCTCTCTTCCTCCATAACTTCTTTCGCCAGATCCATCTTCAGGCTCTGAAATCCCTTGAACCCCAGACGGCGGCAAAACCTGGACACCGTGGCGTCGCTGGTGGCGCTGGCCTTAGCCAGCTCCGCCACCGTCATGTCCACAACTTCTTTCTTGTGCTCCATGATAAAGTCCGCGATCTTCTTCTCAGCGTCAAAAAACTGTTCGTAGAAAGCGCAGATGGTTCCCGATACGCCCTGATTATTCATTTCTTATTCATCTCCGTACATGTAATTTTCTTTCATGTACACAGCATAACATAAAACGCGGAATCTGTCAAACTTATACCTTAAAGCAGCTTCCTCCGATAAACTCCCGGACAATGGAATTGTGGGGAATATTCTCGCTGTTGACTCCCAGAAAATAATCCAGGAACTTCAGAAGCCTTTTGGCCTCCAGATATTCCGGGCAGCCTTTGGGGATCTGGAACAAAAGGGGCTGGGCGTACTGCTTCAGCACCGCCAGCTCATACACCAGGGCGGAGTTAAACATCACATCTGCGTCCTCCTGGTAGGGGAAAATGTTCTCCTCCTCCCCCCGGCGCACGGAGGGCCATCTGCGGATGGTGTCCTGGGCCGTGGCTCCCCTTGTCCTGGCATCCCTCACCATGCGGCGGATCAGCCTTCCGTCCGTGGTTGGGATCCGGTTGTGCTCGTCCACATTTAACTGGGTCAGGGCGCTGATGTAGATCTTGAACTTACTTTCCCTGGGCAGGGTGTGGGACAGCCTGTCATTGAGACAGTGAATCCCCTCGATCACCAGGATGTCCTCGGCTCCCAGGGTCAGCTTGTCCCCTTTGTACTCCCTCATGCCTGTGATAAAATTGTAGTGGGGCATCTCCACCGTCTTCCCTGCCAAAAGGTCGGTCATATCCTGGTTGAACTGGCGGATATCCAGGCACTCCAGAACCTCATAGTTGTAGTTTCCCTGGGCATCCCTGGGGCTGTCCACCCGATTCACAAAGTAGTCGTCCACCCCGATGGCGTGGGGCTTTAAGCCTAAAGCCCTCAGCTGGATGCACAGACGATGGGAAAATGTGGTCTTGCCCGAGGAAGAGGGCCCCGCGATCATGACAAATTTTTTCTCCTTCTGCTCCGCGATCATCTCCGCGATCTGCCCGATCTTTTTCTCCTGGAGAGCCTCCTGGATCAGGATCAAATCGTTGGCATTGCCTTTGGCGATCTCATTGTTGAGGGCAGCCACATTGGGGACTCCTAAGCGCTGTCCCCACCTGGAGGACTCCCTCAGCACCTCAAACAGCTTTCTGCTGGGCTCAAAGGCCGGCACCTTCCGGGGTTCTGACATGGTGGGAAGCATCAGGACAAAGCCCTGTTCAAAGGGCACTAAGTCAAAATAGCGGATATATCCGGTATTGTGGGCCATGTAGCCGTAAAAATAATCCTCAAAGCCTCCCAGGCTGTAGAGGTTCACCCGGGAAGCCATGCGGTATTTAAACAAGCTGGCCTTGTCATACATTCCCCGGCTCTCAAACAGCGCCACCGCCTCGTCAGTGTTGACGCTGCGCTTCATCACAGGGATCTCCTGGCCGGCATACTCCTGCATTTTCTTCTTTACTCTGTCCAAAAGCTCTTTTGTCAGCTCAAAATCCCCGCTGGCCTCCACAAAAAGCCCTTTTCCCACAGAGAAATCCACGGTGATTTTCCCAATCCGCTCTCTCCCCACGATGTCAAAAAATGCCTTCAGCATCATGAGCTTCGCCGTCCTCTGGTACGCCTGCATTCCAGGCTTCTCGGCTGTGGTGATAAACTCCAGGGTGCAGTCCCTGTCAACGGTCTTGTAAAGCTCTCTCAGCTTGCCGTTTACTGATACCAGGATAATGTCATTTTCATACCGGGGCTGGTACTCCTGAGCGATCTGCAGATAAGAGGTCCCTTCCGCGTATTTCTTTTCCTCTCCGCCTATGGTTATGTACTTCAATGTGTCTCCTCCTTTTATATAATGTCACCATCCGTCAGGGTGTTGACCTGCGTGCGCATCAGCGCACTTCCCTTTTTTAGGGTATCGGCATATGCCAGTTCATCGGAAGGCATCCTGGAAATGCTGCGCGTTGCCTTTCGGTGCCTTCCTGCGCAGTCAAAATTCGCTCCTCCTATAAAACCTCCGCTGGATAAGCGGGCGGCGCCTTTATGACCATCAGTTTTGGATCTATGTTTTCCCTGATATAGCTTTCCATAAAATCCATAAAAATATGTTCCAGGCCATAATGGCCGCCGTCAATGATCCCAAGGCCCTGGGCCACGGCATCGATGCCGTCATGGTGGCCTATGTCCCCTGTGATCAGCACCTGAGCCCCCAGCGCCAGAGCGTCCCCGGTCATGCCTTTTCCCGACCCGGGGCATATGGCTGCCCTGCTGATCTTTCCCCGCAGCTGCTCCTTTCCGTAGACATTGACAAAGGGAAGGCCGAATCTCTCCTTCACCAGCAGGGCTGTCTCCTCCAGGGTGAGAGATTCCTCAAGTTCCCCGCAGACGCCGATCCCATAGGCTCTGCCCGTGTCCGGCCACTGTCCCAGAAGCTCCAGGGGAACGGTGTTTTTAAGCCCCAGCCTCTCAGCCGCCAGATCCGCCATACAGCCCGGGGCTGCGTCAAAATTGGTGTGCATGGCGTAATAGCTTACATCCGCCTGGATCAGCTTTACCAGCCTTCTTCCAATAAAATCCTGGTCATTAATCTTCTTCACAGGCTGGAAGATCAGGGGATGGTGGGTCAGCAGAAGGCCGCACCCCTCTCTCACAGCCGTCTCCACCACCTCATCGGTGGCATCCAGGGCAATGAGAATCTTTGAAACCTCCTTCTCTGCCCTGCCTGCCAAAAGTCCCGGGTTGTCCCAGGAACAGGCACAGGACTCCGGCGCCAGCTTATCAAGCCGCGATATGATCTCGCCGCACGTCATCATGTCGTTCTTCTCCTCTCTGTTTCTGTTCTCGGCAGTTCCTCTCCCAACAGGCCTCTCGGTTTCCTCCCGGCTTTCCCGAAAATCAGGCTCACCTCATCTCATTTACCGCCACCTTAATCAGGGACAGCTTCTGTCTCAGTTCCTTCTGTCTCTCTAGAGACCTGGGGCTGTCCTGGCCCTCAAGTCCCGCAAGGATGCCCGCCAGCGCTCTCTCCTCTTTTTGAAGAAATTCCATGAGCACAGGGGACTTTTTCTCTATCAGTTTAGGACCGTAGAGATGTCGGGCACAGGCCAGCTCCTCCTGCCCGGGGAGCGCTTTTGCAACGGCCTTGGACGCTGCTTTCTCCTCTTCCCGTTTGTTCTGCGCCCCCTGTCTCCGGACCGCCTCCATAACCGTATAGTATTTGCCGTCCTCTTCCACCATCTCCTCATCGGCGATAACAAAGCCGTTAGCTTCCAGGTACCGGCGTACCTTGTCCAGCTCCGACTGGGGGGAGAGAACCCACCGCTCCACCGACTGCCACAGATGGCGTCCGCCCTCCAGGATATGTATCACCAGCTCCCCGCCCATTCCGGCGATGACCACGGTGTCCGCTTCCCCTGCCTTCAGACTTTCCACCCCGTCGCTTAGGCGGGTCTGGATCCTCTCCTCCAGGCCGTGCTCCCTGATATGCTCTCTCGCCCTCTCAAGGGGGCCGGGCCGCACATCCATGGCAATGGCCCTCACCACGGCGTCTCTCTCAGCCAGGGTGATGGGCACATATCCGTGGTCTGTCCCCACATCCGCAATCCGGTACAGCTCACCGGGCTGTCTGCCCTGGAAGCCCTGTCTGTCCGGGGCCCCGGGGCTGACCTCATCCGGATACTCGGCTTGGCCTGCCCTGGCCTCGGCACGGTCTTCTTCCACCTTCCCGGCCCCGTCTCCCCAGGCCTCACGGGCTTCCTCTTCCCCGGGTCGCCCCCGCCTTCCCGCAAACCGGACCACCAACTCCAGCCTTTTTGATAATCTCATGTCCGTGTTTTCCTTTTCTCCTGCAATGCTCTCAGAGGACCTTCCGCTGTCAGGCCCCGCGCCTTCTTTTCCCGCCCTTGGCCTTTCGTCTTCTCTTATCCGGGGCCCTGACCCCTGCCTCTGTCCTATCTCGTCACTCGTCCAGGTAATCCTTCAGCTTTTTGCTTCTGCTGGGGTGCCGGAGTTTGCGCAGGGCCTTGGCCTCGATCTGCCGGATCCGCTCCCTGGTGACATTGAATTCCTTTCCCACTTCCTCCAGGGTCCTGGGCCTTCCGTCCTCCAGGCCAAACCGCAGCTTCAACACCTTCTGCTCCCTCTCTGTCAGGGTTTTGAGCACCTCCATCAGCTGTTCGTGGAGCAGGGTGAAGGCCGCCGCCTCCGCGGGCACCATCACATGATCGTCCTGAATAAAATCGCCTAAGTGGCTGTCCTCCTCCTCGCCGATGGGCGTCTCCAGGGAAACCGGCTCCTGGGAGATCTTTAGCACCTCCCTGACCCGCTCCACAGGCATGTCCGCCCTGGCGGCAATCTCCTCCGGCTGAGGCTCCCGCCCCAGTTCCTGGAGAAGCTGCCTGGATACCCGGATGAGACGGTTGATGGTCTCCACCATGTGCACCGGAATCCGGATGGTCCGGGCCTGATCCGCGATGGCCCTGGTGATGGCCTGGCGGATCCACCAGGTGGCATAGGTGCTGAACTTGTACCCTTTGGTGTAATCGAATTTTTCCACTGCCTTGATGAGTCCCAGGTTGCCCTCCTGGATGAGATCCAAAAACTGCATCCCCCGCCCCACATACCGCTTGGCGATGCTGACCACCAGACGCAGGTTGGCTTCCGCCAGTTCCCTCTTGGCCTCCTCGTCCCCCAGTTCGATCCTCTTGGCCAGCCGTGTCTCATCCTCCAGAGACAGCAGGGGGATCTTTCCGATCTCCTTCAGATACATCCGCACGGGATCCTCAATCCCCACTCCCTCCGGCACCGAGAGATCAATCTTTTCCAGATCAATCTCCTCCTCGTGGTCCAAGTCCATCTCTTCTTCTATGAAAAGGTCCTCGTCGATATCCCCTTCCTCGCCTAACCTCAGGACGTCCACCTTGTTGGCTTCCAGAAAATCATAGATCTTATCCAGCTTGTCCGCATCCAGAATATCTCCTGAGAAGAAGTTCAGCACTTCCTGGTTCTCCAGAACATTTTTCTTCTTCTTCGCTTCCGCCAGCAGCAGTGTCAGTTTTTCCTCAAATCCCAATGTCTTTTCGTCCATATGGTCCAACCTTTCCGTACTCTTCCCTATAGTGTTGCCCTAATCAATGGAAATATTCAGTGTCTTTAAAGCGCTCTGCGCCCTGATGATCTCCTGCAGCTGTCCGATATCCGTAGCCTTTTTGCTGGCTTCGTCCAGGCTGTTCTTCTTCACCTTCAGGACTGTCTCCGAAAATGCCTTCTTCTGCTCCTCATTGCTTAAGGACTCCCCGACATCCGCGTGAAAAAGGGATGCCACCGTATGGTACTGCTCCTCGTTGTCAATAAAATGGTTTAAGATCCCCGCCGGGTTCACCCCGCCTTCCTCGTGGCCGGCGAATACCATCTCAGCCACCTGATGGTACAGCTCCTCCTTAAAATCCTCCGGGGTAATGATTCCCTCGATCTTCTCAAACAGCCTGGGATTCTCGATGAGCCAGGTGAGAAGGAGCCTCTGAGACCTTCTGGGCCAGTCCTCCTTCTCCTTCTTCCGTTCCTTGTAAGAAGAGCTGCCCTGGGAGCTTCCCGTCTGGGGCGCCCCTCCCAGCCTGCTCCCTAAGCTGTTCACAAGCTGTCTCAAATCCTGATAATTAATAAAATGCTCCCTGGCCACAGCCTGAATGTAGTTGTCCCTCTCTAAGGCCTCCGGAAACTCCAGAAGCTTTCTTGCCGCGCTGTTGTAGAACCTGGTCTTCTGCTCCGGATCCTCCAGATCAAATTCCCTCTTCATCACATCAATTTCAAAGAGAAAACTGTTTTTGGCTTTCTCGATCCTCTGACGGAATTCGTCGGGCCCCAGATTTTTAATAAACTCGTCAGGGTCCTTGTAAGGCTCCATGTTCAGCACCTTGCAGGACACCCCCGCCTCCTTGAGGATGGGGATGGCCCTGAGAGCCGCCTTCACTCCAGCGCCGTCGCTGTCGTAGGTGAGGATCACCTGATCCGTGTACCGCCTGATCAGGGAAGCGTGCTGCAGGGTGAAAGCGGTTCCTAAAGATGCCACAGCATTGGTGAAGCCCGCCTGGTGCATGGCGATCACATCCATGTATCCCTCGCAGATCAGCATAAATTTCTCCTTGGAGGATCTGGCGTAGTTGAGGCCGTATAAGTTCCGACTCTTGTCAAAAAGCTTTGTCTCAGGAGAGTTCAAGTACTTGGGTGTCCCGTCTCCCATAACCCGCCCGCCGAAGCCGATGACCCGGTTGTTCACATCCATGATGGGAAACATGACCCTGTTCCAGAACTTATCGTGGGTTCCCCTCTCCTCAATGGTCACCAGCCCCGTCTCCTTTAAGATCTGGTCGCTGTACCCCTTATCCCTCAGATACCGGTACAAATCATCGCTGGTCTTGTTGGCAAATCCCAGGCCGAACCGGCGGATGGTATCGTCGGTGAGCCGGCGGTTTCTCAGATATTCATAGCCCTGCCTGCCCTGGGGATGCTTTAGCTGATAATAAAAATAGTTGGCTGCCAGCTTGTTGATCTCAAGGAGGGTTGTCCTCAAGTCCGCCTGGGCCCTGGCCTCCTTTGACAGTTCCTTTTCCGGAAGGGTTACCCCCACCCGGTCCGCCAGGACCTTGAGAGCCTCCGGAAAGGAATAATTTTCGTACTCCATGAGAAAGGTGATGACGTTGCCCCCTGCCCCGCAGCCGAAACAGTAATACATCTGTTTGTTGGAGGACACGGAAAATGACGGGGATTTCTCATTGTGAAACGGGCACAGGCCAAAATAGTTACTGCCCTTTTTCTGCAGCTTTACGTACCCTGAGATTACATCCACGATGTCATTTTTCGTCCTCACTTCCTCAACGATTTCCTCTGGATAAAACATGAAGCCCCATCTCCTCTCTCGTCTCCTGGTGTTCCCACACGTTCATCCCTATCTGTCCCCTGTTTTCACAGCGCCTTCCAGGACTTTGGCACAAACAGCTGCTCAAACATATCGATGGCATAGCGGTCGCTCATCCCCGCGATATAGTCGCAGACGATCCGCTCCCTCTTCTCCCCTCTCTTCTCCATGAGCACCCGGTACTCCCGGGGGAGGGCATTGATATTTTTCATATAATAATCGTAGAGAAATTCCAGCATCCGCTGGGCCTTTCCCTCTTCCTCCTTGGCCACGCTCTTGCTGTACACATGGTCGAACATCCACTCCCTCAGCTCCTTCATGGCTTTTTCCTTCTCCACGGACATGACGATCTCCGGTTTTCCCTGGCTGTTCTCAATGATATCGTGGATCATGATGTTCAGCCGCTCCCTGACGCTGTGGCCTAAGATGTCCGTGTACTCCCGGGGCAGGTCCTCTTCCGTAAAGATCCTGGCCCGGATGGCATCGTCGATGTCATGGTTAATGTAGGCAATCTTGTCTGAGAGACGGACAATGCACCCCTCCAGGGTGGACGGATGGCCACTGGTCCTGTGGTTTAGAATCCCGTCCCGGACCTCCTTTGTCAGGTTCAGCCCCTGCCCGTTTTTCTCCAGCACCTCAACCACCCGGACGCTCTGCCGGTAGTGGGCAAAACCCTCCTGGCACAGCTGGTTCAGGATGGCCTCCCCGGAATGGCCGAAGGGCGTGTGTCCCAGGTCATGTCCCAATGCTATGGCCTCTGTCAGGCTCTCGTTGAGCCTCAAGGACTTGGCGATGGTCCTGGCGATCTGGGCCACTTCCAGGGTGTGGGTGAGCCTGGTCCTGTAGTGATCCCCCTCCGGCGCCAGAAACACCTGGGTCTTGTGCTTCAGCCTCCGAAATGACTTGCAGTGCAGGATCCTGTCCCGGTCCCTCTGGTACTCGGGCCTGATATCGCACAGTTCCTCAGGCTTGTCCCGCCCCTTGGTACTCTTGCTCAGGGCAGCATAGGGGCTCAAATACTGCTCCTCCAGCTGCTCCATGGATTCTCTGATGGTCAATTAGCTCCCCTCCCCGCAATATAATAGGGCGGATCTTCCTCCGAAGCTGCCGCAAATCCGCCTCAAATTCTTACAAAGTCTGCCGCCCAATAGGCGATCTCAATTCTGGTATGCAAGCGCGTCCGCTGGCCGGGCGCATGCAGGCTTACCTATATTATATTTCCCAATGCCCCACTTTACCACAAAATTTTTTCTAAACTTTCTCCCGGTCTGCCGCTATACGTAACAGTTCGGATAACCCTTGAACTGTTACCGTTATACTGCTGTCCGCCGGCGCTTTCATCCCTCTGTTTTCGCACAGTTCAGTGTCCAAATGTCAAACTGTCACAATACTATTTTAAACTAAGCGGTTACGAATTTCAACAGGCATATGGAAAAGATAGAAAAAGAGCGCGCCTGAAAGCTTTACTCTGCTTCCTGACACGCTCTTGTCTCTTGCTCAATTCCCGGCCAAGCTCACGCCCCATCCATGGCCTGCGCTTTTCTGGCCGCTGTAACCTTTGTAACCTTATACAGGGTACGCCTTGCTGGCCGTATCGGCCACGGCAGAATCCACCTTAGTCTGCTGAGCCTCCCTGTACTTGAAGAACTCCTCCGCCACCTTGGGGAACAGGGCGTAGGAAAGCACATCCTCATCCTGCTGTTTCCACTGGGCGCACTCCTTCTCAAACTGAGGAAGCTGAGGCGGGATCAAGTCCGCCGGACGGCAGGTAATGGGAGTCTCGTCGCCGATGATCTTCTTCTGCACTTCCGGGTTAAAGGGCTTTACGGTCTGGCCGAACTCGCCCAGCATGATCTTCTTGGACTCCTTTGGAACCATCTTGTACCGCTCGCCGCCGATGACATTCATGACAGCCTGGGTTCCCACGATCTGGGAGGACGGGGTTACAAGAGGCGGCTCGCCGAAGTCCTTTCTCACTCTCGGGATCTCCTCCAGAACCTCCCGGTACTTATCCTCCTGCCCTGCCTCCTTAAGCTGGGACACTAAGTTGGACAGCATGCCCCCCGGCACCTGATACTGGAGGGTCTTGATGTTGACGCCCAGAACCTTTGGATTCAAAAGGCCGCTCTTTAATGCCTGCTCCCGGATGGGCGCGAAATAATCGGCAATCTCTGCCAGCTTCACCTGGTCATAGCCAGTGTCATAGGGAGTTCCCTTGAAGGTCTCCACCATCACCTCTGTCGCCGGCTGGCTGGTTCCCAGAGCCAGGGGAGACATGGCCGTGTCGATGATGTCACAGCCAGACTCCACTGCCTTTAAATAGGTCATGGAAGCCACGCCGGAGGTGTAGTGGGTGTGCAGGTCAATGGGAAGCTTTGTGGAGCTCTTTAAAGCTGTCACCAGCTCCTGGGCCGCATAGGGGGTGAGAAGACCGGCCATATCCTTGATGCAGATGGAGTCCGCGCCCATGTCCTCGATCCTCTTCGCGATGTCTCTCCAATAGTCCATGGTGTAAGCGTCCCCCAGGGTATAGCACAGGGCGATCTGGGCATGGCCTTTTTCCTTGTTGCACGCCTTCACGGCTGTCTGCAGATTTCTTAAATCATTTAAGCAGTCAAAGATGCGGATAATGTCGATGCCGTTGGCTACGGATTTCTGTACAAAATACTCTACCACATCGTCCGCGTAGTGGTTGTAGCCCAGAATGTTCTGGCCCCGGAACAGCATCTGAAGCTTGGTGTTCTTAAAGCCGTCTCTCAGCTTTCTCAGCCTTACCCACGGATCCTCTTTCAGGAAACGGAGAGAAGCGTCAAAGGTGGCGCCGCCCCAACACTCCACCGCATAGTAGCCGATCTTGTCCATCTTGTCGATGATGGGAAGCATCTGCTCGGTGCTCATTCTGGTGGCGATCAAAGACTGGTGGGCGTCACGGAGGACGGTCTCCACGATCTTAACCGGTTTTTTCTCTATCACTGCCATTGTATTACCTCCTGGATATTCTCATTTTGTTCATTCCTGTTTCACACCGAAGATCTATTTCACACCAAAGATGGCCATAAAGGTACCGGCCGCCACGGCCGTACCGATGACGCCGGCCACATTGGGACCCATGGCGTGCATCAGCAGGAAGTTGGTGGGATCTGCCTCTGAGCCCACCTTCTGGGACACGCGAGCTGCCATGGGAACCGCGGACACGCCGGCGGAACCAATGAGAGGATTCACCTTTCCCCCTGTCGCTTTGCACATCAGCTTGCCGAAGAACACCCCGGCCGCGGTGCCTACCGCGAAGGCGATCAGGCCCAGTATGACGATCTTGATGGTATCCCAGTTTAAGAATGCCTCGGCGCTTGTGGTGGCGCCTACGGAAGTTCCCAGAAGGATGACCACGATGTACATCATGGCGTTGGAAGCCGTCTCAGCCAGCTGTCCAACTACCCCGGACTCTTTAAACAGGTTGCCCAGCATCAGCATACCCACAAGGGGAGCCGTGGTGGGAAGGATCATACACACCACGATGGTAACGATAATGGGGAACAGGATCTTCTCCAGCTTGGAAACCGGGCGAAGCTGCTCCATCTTAATCCTCCGCTCCTTCTCCGTGGTCATCATCTTCATGATGGGCGGCTGGATAATGGGTACAAGAGCCATGTAAGAGTAGGCCGCCACAGCGATGGGGCCCATGAGACCGGTCTGCCCCAGCTTGCCTGCCAGGAAAATAGAGGTGGGGCCGTCCGCTCCTCCGATAATGGAGATCGCCGCTGCCGCCTTGTCGTTAAATCCCATAAAGATCGCCATAAAGTAGGCCGTGTAGATACCGAACTGGGCTGCTGCTCCCAAAAGGAAGCTCTTGGGGTTGGCGATCAGGGGACCGAAGTCCGTCATGGCGCCTACGCCCATAAAAATCAGGGACGGCAGGATGCTCCACTCATCCAGCATAAAGAAATAGTGGAGGAGCCCGCCTTCTTCCATAATATCCGGATAGATATTAACCAACAGCATGCCGAAAGCGATGGGAACCAGAAGAAGAGGCTCAAAGCCTTTCTTGATGGCCAGGTAGAGGAACACGCAGGCCACGCCGATCATGATCAGGTTACCGCCGGTCAGGTTTAAAAATGCTGTCTGCTGAAGAAGATTCCCCAATGTACTTGTAATATATTCCATGTCAATCCCTCCATCCGGAACCTGCGTCTAAAGCAGGATTCCTAGTTTAAAGTGGCCAGAGTCGCACCTGCCTCTACAGAATCCCCTACAGACACATTGATGCTGGCGATGGTTCCGTCAGCGGGAGCCACGATCTCATTTTCCATCTTCATGGCTTCCAGGACGATGATGGCCTCGCCCTTGGCCACTGCCTTGCCAGGCTCTGCCTTGATTCCCAGGATCTTGCCGGGCATGGGGGCTGTCACTGCCACGGAGCCCTGAGCTCCGGAGGGAGCCGGCGCCGGAGCCGCTGCCTTGGGTGCCGGAGCCGCCGCTCTCGGCGCCGGGGCCGCTCCTGTGGAGGTTCCTTCTTCTACGGTTACTTCGTAAACATTGCCATTGACTGTGATTGTATAATTTTTCATGATTTATGATCCTCCTGAATTGATTATGCTTTTTTCCATTTGCTGCCCGGGGCGCGCCTGATAGAGCGCACAACCAGACCGTCTGCCGAAGCGCCTGTGGAGGCCGCTATGGCCGCTGTGATCACCGCCACCAGCTCCAAGTCGTCTGCGAGATTCTCCGCAGCCGCGGGAACGGCGGCCGCAGCCGCTTTTGCCACAACCGGGACAGGAGCCGGGGTCTTCTTCTGGTTCATCTTATCCTCATACTGCCTGATATACCGAAAACAGCTGATAAGCCAGCTGATAAAGATCAGCACGATAAATACGGTACCCATGCCCATAAGGGTGTTTAAGGCAGCTTTGATCATATTCTCCCCTGTGGTATACACTGGGTTGAAGGACATGGAAGTAACCTGTTCCAGCTTCTTGTCCAGGGTGATGCTGAATTCGCACTCCCTCTGTTCAAACACCGCATTGAGTGTGATGCTGTAGCCGTCGTCAGTCTTGTCTGCCCTTCCGCCGTTCACGGACACATAGGCGCCCAGATCGTTCTTTGACGCCAGATAGGCCTCCATGCCGGCTGCCAGCACTTCCATATCGCCGTTCCGGTACTCCTCCACGGCGCTCTCGCCCATGGAATCTCCGATATCCACAAACCCTTCCAGCAAGTTCTGGGCGCTTAACTGCAGCGCGGAGGATTCTGAGTCACTGAGAGTGGGCTCCGCCTCTGTGCTGCTGCAGGCAGTGAGGGCAAAAAAGCATGCCAGGACGCACAGCGCCGCTAATACCTGTTTCTTTAATCGTTTCATATGCCTGTCACCTCGTCTTAATCTGCCGCCAGCCATCGGCTGCCGGCCTTCACGCCAAAAGCGTGCCTTTTCATTAAACCGTGCCGTGCTTTCTGGCGGGATGTTCCTCTCTCTTTGTGAATAACATCTCAAACGCCGCGATCACGCGCTTTCTGGTATCCTGGGCTTCAATGATATCGTCAACATAGCCCCTCTTTGCCGCTGAGAGGGCACTGGACTGAAGTTCCCGATACCGGGCCGCCTTCTCGCTGATAAGGGCCGCCGCGTTGTCGGAATTCCTGATCTCGTCGGCGTACATGATCTTGGCCGCAGCCGACGCATCCATCATGCCGATGGTTGCCTCCGGCCACGCGTACACGATGTCCGTGCCAATGGACTTGCTGGCCATGGTCAGGTAGGCTGTCCCGTAGGCCTGTCCCACGATAACGGTCACCTTGGGAACAGTGGCCCCCGCGAAAGCGCTGGTAAGCCTGGCCGCGGACTTGGCCATGGTCTTCTCGTTGCACTTGTCGGCCTTGTAGCCGGTGACATTGACCAAGGTCAAAATGGGGATGTTGAAGGCATCGCAGAAGTCCACGAACCGGGCCGCTTTCCGGCAGCCTTTCGCGTTAAGCACAGGCGCGTACTCCGCCGTCTTCTCCCCGTCTTCCCCGTATACGGCGCTGCGGTTGGCCACACAGCCTACAGTGGTTCCGTTAAGACGGATAAACGCCGTCACCATGGAAGGCGCGTAAGCTTTCTTTACTTCCAGGAAAAAATTGTCGTCAGAGATGGCGGACAGGGCCAGCCCCGTGTCCTCCACACAGTTTTCCAGGTCAGCACATACCCTGTTTAAATCATCGTCGCACTGGTCATAGGACAGATCATCTTCATTGTTAGCGGGAAGGATTGTCACCAGGGAGCGGATCTGGGAGAGAATCTCCTCCTCGCTTCCGGTAAAATCAACATTGCCCGCCATACTGCTCTGGTAATCGGCAGAAGCGGTATCACATTTACCCACGTAATTGTCGTCAATGGCATTGGGCGAATTTACAAACAGTCTTGCTTTCTTCTCTTCCATAAAGGTAAAATCTGCCAGTGCCGAGGACACTGCCATACCTCCGCCGCAAGTGCCGAATACGGCTGAAATCTGGGGAATCACGCCGGAAGCCATGGTCTGGTTGTAGTACAGCTCCCCGAAACCATGAAGCGCGTCTGTGGCCTCCTGAAGCCTCAGCCCCGCGCAGTCCACCAGCCCGATCACCGGCGCTCCCATCTTCATGGCCATAGCGTAAATTCTGGAGATCTTCTTTGCGTGCATCTCGCCCATGGAGCCGCCCATCACGGACGCATCCTGGCTGTACACATACACAAGGCAGCCGTCTATGGTACCATAGCCGGTCACCACACCATCAGCAGGTGTTTCCTTGTCTGTCATGTTGAAATCCGTGCTTCTGGCTGTCACATAAGCGCCGACTTCAACAAAACTGTTCTCATCAAGCAGCATATTGATGCGGCTGCTTGCTGATGTCTGTGCTGAATTACTCATATTGCTGTCCTCCATTTAAAAAATTGTTTGGCGGTTTGTGCAATATTTAACAGTCAACCGCCTAGTAAATCCAAATTTCTGCCAATTATATTGTATCTCTAAAACCCTGTCTTTTCAAGTAGATTTTTTATAAATTTTCACCCCGCCGTACCTCTCCGCCAGCTTAAGCACCCTCGTTTTGCATTAACGTGTTAAAGTGCCGTTTAAAAAATCCCGAGTTTTTG
>CAMTAF010000072.1 GCA_947066955.1 uncultured Hungatella sp. | reverse complement strand
GCACAATGAGCCCAGTTTATCAGTTAGGAAACTTAAGAGTCGTAGATCTGACCAAGGTATTGGATCCGGCCACCGAGAGCCGCCGCTGCCATCTGATCCGTTACAACACAGGCGGTCCTATCCCGGATTTCCACACAGCCCTGGATCTGACCAGCCATTTAGGAACCCACTGCGAGTGCCCGTACCATCATTTTGAGGACGGCAAGTCCGTGGGAGATCTTCCGCTGACCGCGTTTATGGGGCGCGCCATTTATGTCAATATCGATTTCCTGGAGCCCAACGCCCACATCAGCGCCGCTGACTTAGACCGGGCCTGCGGCGACCGCGTCAGGGAGGGCGACATCGTGATCTTAGACAGCAACTGGAAGTTCCCGCCATTTACCCCAAAGACCAACAGCCCGGAGGATAAGCGCCTGTTCATCAACGCGGAGTCTGCCTGGTGGTTCCGCAACCACAAGGTGAAATGTGTGGGCTTCGGCGACGGAGTTTCCATCGAGAACTGCGAGGCAGACGTAAAGCCCTTCCACGACATCCTGATGGAAGTTGACATCACCTTCCTGGAGGTTCTCAAAAACTTAGACCAGCTGAGCACCGACACTTTCTTCATGTCCTTCGCGGCGCTGCCCATCATCGGCGCAGATTCCTGCCCGGTCCGCGCCTACTCCATCGAGGGTCTGGCCGAGTTTTCCAAATAGGCAGCCTCGAAGAAAGGACATTTTTATGAGAATAGCAGTGATCGGCGCCGGGGCCATGGGCTCCATCTACGGCGGCCATTTATCGTTACATAATGACGTATTTTTAATCGACACCAACCAGGCAGTGGTTGACCAGATCAACCGAGAGGGCTTGAAAGTCCAGGAGAACGGGGAGGATATCACCTTCCATCCCACTGCCCTGACTTCCACCGAGGGGCAGGAGCCTATGGATCTTGTGATCCTGTTTGTGAAGGCCCTGTTCTCCAAGGCCGCTCTCTCCGGCAACCAGGGCATCATCGGGCCCGGCACCTACTTAATGACCCTGCAGAACGGCTCCGGCCATGAAGATCTTTTGGGGGAGTTCGCGCCTCAGAACCATATCATCATCGGCACCA
The DNA here is from genome assembly GCA_947066955.1 of uncultured Hungatella sp. Classification (GTDB taxonomy): domain Bacteria; phylum Bacillota; class Clostridia; order Lachnospirales; family Lachnospiraceae; genus UBA3402. Next base: position 17,722 of record CAMTAF010000072.1, on the reverse strand, counting down.
CAGAGGACAACGGCGCCGTGCTGGCCCCCGGCCATGTGCGCCGCGGCGGCACCGGAAAGACCAACATCGGCATGCTGGTGGAGGATACAGAAGGGTTCCTGCCAAAGCTGAAAGAGACTCTGGACTCCTGCGGGTTTGTGGGATGCATCCATGAGAACATCCAGCAGCTTATCTGGAACAAGCTGTTCACCAACGTGTCCTTAAGCGCCCTCACCGGCGTGCTCCAGGTTCCCATGGGCTTTATCGCAGACAATGAACATGCCTGGAACATCACAAGGAAACTGATCCATGAGGCTGTGGAGGTCGCCCACGGCCTGGGGCTTGAGGCGGACGAGGAGAAGATCACCGAGAAGGTGCGCCTCACCTCCGCGAACTCGCCGGAAGGCATCACCTCCATCTGCGCCGACTTAAAAAACAGCCGCAGAACCGAGGTGAACACCATCAGCGGCTCTGTGGTCCGGGCTGCCAGAAAGTGCCATATTCCGGCGCCCACCCATGAGCTGATGGTGGAGTTGATCCACGCCATGGAGGACCGGGGATAAGCCCCGCTCAGGGCTCCACCATGAATAAAAGGATAGTTTACTGTGAACCCTCAGGGGGAAGGTACATAAAATCAGGGGAGGGAGACGACTTTTGAAGTCATCTCCCTCCCCGCTTCTTTAAACTTCACTTTCCCACAGCGCCCGCAACCGGGCCCATGAGGCTTATTTAGGAAAGAGTCACTTTCATGAAATTCTTCTTTCCCCTCTTGACGATCATGCCATCCCCCGCGAAATCATCTTTTCCAAATGTCTTTTTCACATCCTTCAGCTGCTGGCCGTCTACGGAGACGCCGCCCTGCTCCACGTTCCTGCGGGCTTCTGCCCTGGAGGGGGCCAAGCCGGATTTTACCAGAACCGCCAGGATATCGATGAGGCCTTCTCCGTTGAAATCGCTCTCCGCCAAAGTGAAGCTTGGCATATTCTCCAGGCTTCCCTGGCCTTTGAACAGGGCCCTGGAGGCCTCCTTGGCCTTCTCGGCCTCATCCTGGCCGTGAACCAGCTTGGTCAGCTCGTATGCCAGGATCTCCTTGGCTGTATTTAACTGGCTTCCCTCCCATTTGTCCATGGCGTCGATCTCTTCCAGGGGCAGGAAAGTGAGCATCCGCAGGCATTTTAACACATCCGCGTCAGCCACATTTCTCCAGTACTGATAAAAGTCAAAGGGGGAAGTCTTGTCAGGGTCAAGCCACACAGCCCCTGACTGGGTCTTGCCCATCTTCTTGCCCTCGGAGTTCAAAAGCAGGGTGATGGTCATGGCGTAGGCGTCCTTGCCCAGTTTCTTGCGGATCAGCTCGGTTCCGCCCAGCATGTTGCTCCACTGATCGTCGCCGCCGAACTGCATGTTGCAGCCGTACCTCTGGAACAGCTCGTAAAAATCGTAGCTCTGCATGATCATGTAGTTGAACTCCAAAAAGCTTAACCCCTTCTCCATGCGCTGCTTGTAGCACTCTGCCCGCAGCATGTTGTTGACGGAGAAACAGGAGCCCACCTCTCTGAGGAGCTCAATGTAATTCAAATCTAAAAGCCAGTCCGCATTGTTCACCATCAAGGCTTTGTTGTCAGAGAAATCAATGAATTTGCTCATCTGTCTCTTAAAGCACTCGCAGTTGTGCTCAATGGTCTCCGTGGTCATCATCTGGCGCATGTCCGTTCTTCCCGACGGGTCCCCCACCATCCCGGTTCCCCCGCCGATGAGGGCGATGGGCTTGTTGCCTGCCATCTGCAGCCTCTTCATCAGGCACAGAGCCATAAAATGTCCCACATGAAGGCTGTCCGCCGTGGGGTCAAACCCGATATAGAAAACCGCCTTCCCCTCATTGACCATCTTCCGGATCTCTTCCTCGTCGGTCACCTGGGCGATCAGCCCCCTGGCCACCAGTTCATCGTAACACTGCATGTTCTTTTTCTCCTTTCCTAGTTCCTGTATCCATCTTCACCCATTGACAGCGCTTGCCGGGGCGGGGCCGCGCAAGCGGCCATACTTCCTTTCCGCCCCGTGTGCAATCGAGTAGGGGAGGCTCTTCCCCTACTCGCGCGCCGGGCCCCGGTCAGCTCTGCTGACAAACTTCTTCTCGGGGCCCGTGTGCAATCGAGCAGGGGAGCCCTTTCCCCTGCTCGCCGCGCCGGGGCGGGGCCGCGCAAGCGGCCATATTTCCTTTCCGCCCCGTGTGCAAAAAAAAGGCCCCGTCCTGCTCAAAAGGACGAGGCGCATGTCTCGTGGTACCACCTAATGTTCACAAAAAAGGCTCCAGCCTGTTTTTGTCTCAGCTCTGACACGGTAACGTGTGTCCCTTCCGTCGCAGCCTACTTAAGCCTTGATCCCCGCGGATAGCCAGATTTCAGATTCTCTGCCCGCCGTCTCTCTGCCCTTCGGTGCGAAGCTCCGAGATGTATTCGCCTCTGGCTTTCCACGCGCCTCTCATCACCCGGCTGCTTTCTGTGTGCTGCTGCCAAACGCTACTTGTTCTCTTCATCGCCTGTGGCGTATTGCTTCCTTCTCTCATGGCAGTGAACAATCGCCGCCTGCCAGTTTTCCGGAAAGATTAAAGTCATTATAGGGAAACTTGTTTCGTTTGTCAAGGGGAAATCTAACTTCTCCCCATAAAATCATGTCCGCAGCTGCGGCAGTGAACCTGGATCTTCCCGTGGCCTCTGGGGACCCTGAGCCTCTGCCCGCAGTTGGGGCATTTGAAGATCTTGAACTTCCTGCTCTCCTTCAGCTGCCTCGCCAGCTTTCTGACCCGCTCCGACGCGTGGAAATGCATCTGCAAATAGGCCTGGTTCTCGTGAAACCTCTTTCCCGTATTCTTTGAGAACATCCTAACATAGATCAGGATCAGGCACCCAAGCTCCAGCCAGAAAAACAGGGGTCTTCTGGAAAATAAGTGGAAGACCACAAAAACCAGGATCAGGGAGGAGAGAAAGCGGTTCAGCTCATCCATGCCGTAGCGTCCCACCATAAACCGGCGGAATTTGTCCTTCAGATTATCCAAACCTACCTCCGAATCCCCAGAACCGCTGTCTGACTGGGCGTATCTTTTGTTATCTCTATGGAATTTTCCTCATAAATCTTCACGTCGCCGCAGAACCTGGTGTAGTCCTCCACGGTTCCCAGAACATCAAACCCAAATCCCTCTCCCCTGTAATGCATGGGCACCGTGACTCTGGGTTTGATCTCCTCCACCAGCTTTCTGGCCTGGGCCCCGTCGATGGTATAGTATCCGCCCACAGGGATCAGGACAGCGTCAAGACCTTTTAATTTCTCCTTCTGGTCCGGCTCCAGCTCACAGCCCAAGTCCCCCAGATGAGCGACCCGCGCCTGGCCGTCGTCCAGAATATGGATCTTGTTGGTTCCTCTCTTCTCTCCCTTCTTGTCGTCGTGCCAGGTGGAGATCACCTCCACCTTCACAGGAGACGGTCCCTGTTTCCTCAAAGTGACCCCTCCTCTGAAATTGTGGTCAAAATGTTCGTGGCTGCACAGAACCTCGTCGGCCTCCTCCCTCACCGGCAGGCAGCCGGGCACGCTGCCATCCTCGTAGGGGTCCAGCACTATGGCATACCCCTCTGTCTCCACTTTAAAACAGGAATGTCCCAGCCAGGTTATCTTCATCGTTTCTGCCTCCTATCAAATAATATCGATATTGGGTATCGGCACGCGCCGCTTCGCGTCACCTGCCAGTTCGCCGGAAGGCATCTTAAAATACTGCGCATTTTCCTTCCGCCTACCTCAAAGTATACCTTACTTTTGGCTGGAACGCAAAACCATTTTTTCTTTAATGGAAAATATGTTATCATGGTTGTAACAGCACAGAAAGGAGCTCCCATGGAAAACTCTCTATCCATCAACATTCAGGCCAGCGAGCAAAAACAGCTCCATGTCAATGCCTTCGGCCACTCTGTCACCATGCCCGGCCACAAATACGGCCCCGCTGTCCGCCCTTACTACCTCATCCACTATATCCTCGACGGAAAAGGGGAATTTATTGTAAACGGAACCCACTACCAGCTTTCGGGAGGAAAAGGCTTTCTCATCGAACCGGACTATCAGACCATCTACATGGCAGACCTTGGGGACCCCTGGACCTACATCTGGGTGGGGTTCTCCGGCGCGGAGGCCAAGGAAATGGTGTCTGCCCTGGGTCTTTCCCAGGAGCAGCCCATCTTTAAGAGCGCTGAAAGAGAGACACTGAAAAACTGCATCATGGGCATGATCGAGCACAACCACGGCAACGCCGCGGACACCTTCTACTGCCTGTCCATGCTGTACCTGTTTTTGAGCACCATCGCCGCCTCCGGCCGGGAGGAGGCCTCTTCCAGGGACGGCAACATCTATGTGAGCCAGGCCATCGCTTACATCCGCAACCACATCTCCGAGCCCCTCCAGGCAGACGCCGTAGCCAGATATGTAGGTTTGAACCGCAGCTATTTAAGCACCCTGTTCAAGCAGCACACAGGGCTTTCTCCCTTAAAATATATCCAGAAGTTCCGTCTGACCAAAGCCCAGCACCTGCTGGAGTCCTCCCAGTTGTCTGTGTCCGCCATCGCCTACTCCTGCGGCTACCAGCAGCCGGAATCCCTCATAAAGCTTTTCCGCCAGCAGTACGGGATGTCGCCGTCAGCCTACCGGAAAATGACCAGGGCCCAGACAGACTCTGCCGCAAAAAAATTTAAGGAAACCCCCCGGTGAGATGACGGATTGCTCCAGTTTACGCCCGCAATTGATTAGCGGAAGCTTTTCCCTTGCTCGCAGTGTCGGGGCAGAGCCGGGCAGGGGGCTATATTTCCTTTCCTCCCCGTGCATATAAAAACGGCTCGGACACATTGGTGTTGAACCACTGCACCACAGGGCCCATGAACAGGGCGGTGATCACGGTCCCCACCCCGATGGTCACATGGCAGGCCAGGCCCGTGATGACGCACACCAGGTCGCTCAAGATCCGGCAGACGCGGAAGGGCAGGAGCTTATACTTGTTGGCCGCGATCAGGGACCAGGCGTCGTAAGCCGAAACTCCCAGATCCGCCGTAAAGTACACTGACGCCGCAAAGCAGGTTCCGAAGATTCCAAACAGCATCATCACCACCCTGGCCCCCATGCCCGGAGCCGGAAAAAGCCCGTCCAGGATCTTTCTCATAAAATCCGCCGCCATGCCGGTGAAAAACAGGTTGATCACCGTGGCGATGCCGATGTAGTGCTTCTCCACAAAGAACACTCCTGCCAGCAGAATCCCTGTGACGATGATGTAGAAGGTGCTGTAGGTTGAGCCAAAGAGATTGGCGATGCCTGTGACAAAGCAGGTAAAGGGATCTGCCCCCAAGTTCGCTTTCTGAAAAGCCCCTATGCAGAAGCCTGTGACAATAACCCCGAAAAAGGACATCGCCACCCGTTTCCATTTCTGTGAGTTTTCTTTGTTTTCCATAATATCCTCCTTTCGGTAACGGCACGCGCCGCTGCGCGTCACCTGCCAGTACGTCGGAAGGCATGCTAAAAACGCTGCGCGTTTGCCTTCCTCCTTTTTGTATCGGCACGCGCCGCCTCACTGCCTGGTGTTTGTCACTCTCCGGCTTCCAGCACCACGACCCTTGACCAGAAGTCACAGCAGGGCTCCTCCCCCGCCGGAACCTCCCCGGCCCCGTTGTCTGTTGTCACCATGCCGATATTCATCAGCTCCGCCCCGTAGAAACTGCCTGTCTCTTTTCCCTCCTCAACCATGCGGTACAGGCGGTTGTCCTCCAGACCTCTCAGATGGAGCCTTCTGAACTCCCGGTTCACGTCATTTAAGATCTTATAGTACCCCACCACGGCCTGGCGTCTGTCCTCCGAGACCACCATCCACGCGGTGAAATTTCCCTCAAATGGGCTCAGCAGCCTGTAGAAGGTTCCGGTGTGGATCAGCTTCCTGTATTTTTTTACAAAACAAATCTGCTCTTTTACGATCTCCCTCTCCTGGGCTGTCAGCCTAGCCAGATCCAGCTCATAGCCGAAGGCCCCGAACGCCGCCACATTTCCCCTGGTCTTTAGGGGCGTGACCCGGTTTGCCTGATGGTTGGGGGTGATGGACACATGGGCTCCCATAGAGCTTATGGGGTAGGCGTAGGAGGTGCCGTACTGGATCATCTGCCTCTCCACGGCGTCGGTGTCATCGCTGGTCCAGCACTGGGGCGCGTAGTAGAGCAGGCCCGGGTCGAACCTCCCGCCGCCGCTGGCGCAGGACTCAAAAAGGATCTGGGGAAATTCCCTGTTAAGCCTGTCATAGAGATCGTAGAGCCCCAGGATATAGCGGTGAAAGATCTCCCCCTGGCGCTCTGGTCCGTATCCGTCGGAGAAGCACTCTGTGATGTTCCGGTTCATATCCCACTTAATGTAGGAGATTTTCGACTCTCTCAGGATCTTGGCCACCAGGCCGTAGATATAGTCCACCACCTCTTTTTTGGAGAAATCCAGGACATACTGTTTTCTTCCGTGGGACATGTGCCTGCCCGGGGTCCTGAGGATCCAGTCTGGATGGCTGCGGTACAGCTCGCTGTCTTTGTTGGCCATCTCCAGCTCAAACCACAGGCCGAACTTAAGCCCCAGAGCCTCGATCTTCTCGGAGAGCCCCTTGATTCCCTGGGGAAGCCTGTCTGTGTTGGGCCACCAGTCCCCCAGGCCGCTGGTCTCCGTGCACCTGGAGCCAAACCAGCCGTCGTCCAGGACGAACAGCTCCACCCCGTCCTCCTTGGCGTTTTTCGCGATCTCTAAAAGCTTTTCCTCGGTGAAATCAAAGTAAGTGGCCTCCCAGTTGTTCAGAAGCACGGGCCGCTCCCGGTCCCTCCAATACCCTCTCGCCAGCCTTGTGCGGTAGAGCCTGTGGAAGGTCTGGCTCATGCCGTTCATCCCCTCCCCGGAATACACAGTCACTGCCTCCGGGGTCTGAAACTCCTCCCCCGGCTTTAAACACCAGGAAAATCCCAGGGGGTGGATGCCCATCATTATCCTGGTGACCTTAAAGGTGTCCACCTCCGCCTGGGCCAGGAAGTTGCCGGAATAGACCAGGGAAAATCCCAGAACCTCCCCCTGGAACTCGTCCGCCGTGGGGCGTTTGAGCATCACAAAGGGATTGTGGTGGTGGCTGGAGGCGCCTCTCGCGCTTCCCACTGACTGGACTCCCTGCTCAAGCCGCCTGGTCTTTTTGTGGCGTTCCCTTCCCCACGCGCCGGAAAACTGAACCCACTCATACTCGTCGTCAGGAAGATCCAGGCAGAGGCTCATGGCCCTGGTGATCTGGCACTCCTGATCCCCCTTGTTCTCAAAGCGGGCGCTTCTGGCTATGGCATTTTCCTTCTGGAAAATGGTGTAGGTCAGGGTCAGCTCCACCTTGAGCAGATCATCCTCAAGAAGGATCTCCAGGGTATCCGCCTCATCCTCCGACTCCGTGTAGGTGGCCGGAAGTCCCTTGAGGGCCGGCTTTCCTCTGGAGATCTTGTGGGAAACATACTTAAAATCCGTGATCCGGCTCCCGTTTGCCTGCAGAATCTCCACAGCGGGCATGCGGAAATCCGTGGTCCCGTAGGATGGATACTCCTGTTTTAAATGCTCTAAGGTAAAGGAGTACTCGTCATCAAACACATAGGCGCTTACAGGGCGGTAGCGGTTTTCTATCAGATAGTCATAGCTGTCCCTGTGGGGCACCCTTTTTCCGAAATAGAGCTGCCCCATCTGGCCGTTGCGCAAAACCTTCATCAGATAGCTGATATTGTTGTTATACAGGTGAAATTCTTTTGTATTCTCATTAAAAATAATTCCCATGATACACCTCCAGGTCCTTGTGGTCATTTGCCTCTATGCCCCTTATTTTATCCTGTTCTCTGTTTCTTTCCAGCCGAAAATGACGGTAAAAGCTGTCCATTTGTTGGATGTTGACCTTTTGGCCCTGTCTGCTGTCTCAGGATCTCCGGAAATCCAACAAAGGAGGCGTTTCCCGGGTCCTGTGTTCAAAAAGTGGAATTGACACCTTCCCTTGGACATGGTAGAATTTAGGAAAAAGAAGAAGGGGGTAATTACAATTATGGCATTTCCAAAAGGCTTTTTATGGGGCGGCGCTGTGGCTGCCAACCAGTGCGAGGGGGCGTATTTAGAGGACGGAAAAGCGCTGTCGGTTCCGGACATGCTTCTGGGAGGCGATGTGAACACACCCAGGACATTTCTTCCCGTGTCTGATCCCAATGCCTTCTATCCAAGCCACGAGGCAGTGGATTTCTATCACCACTACAAAGAGGATATCGCCCTCTTGGGAGAGATGGGCTTTACCTGCTTCCGCCTGTCCATCAACTGGGGCCGCATCTTCCCCAACGGCGACGACGAGACGCCCAACGAGGCCGGATTAAAGTTCTATGACGATGTGTTTGACGAGTGCAAAAAGCACGGCATCGAGCCCTTGGTAACCCTGTGCCACTATGAGATTCCCTGGAACATTGTCACAAAGTACCACGGTTTCTCCAACAGAAAGACCATTGACCTGTTTGTCAAGTACGCTGTCACCTGCTTTGAGCGCTACAAAGACAAGGTAAAATATTGGCTCACCTTCAACGAGATCAACATCCCCTGCATGGGCGAGGGCGGCATCGGCAACCTCTACGGCCTGGGGCTTATGGCTGACGAGGACATCAAGGCCACATCGCCCATCAAGCTCAGCGACTTAAAGTCCGATCCCCAGTCCACCTTTGAGGCTCTCCACAACGAGTTTGTTGCCAGCGCCCTTGCGGTGCAGAAAGGCCATGAGATCAACCCGGACTTTATGATCGGCAACATGATCGCCCACGTGACCCTTTACCCGCTGACGCCAAACCCCAAGGATATCTTCGCCGCCTACGCGGAAGATAACTTTAAAAACAATATCTGCGGCGACGTGCAGATCCGCGGCGAATATCCCACATTTGCCTACAAGTACTTCAAGGACCACGGCATCGACACTTCCTTTATCACGGAAGAGGACAAGGAGACCATCAAGAAAGGAACCGTTGATTTCTACACCTTCTCCTACTACATGTCCAACTGCGTCACCACTGACGAGAACGCGGAGAAGACTGCCGGCAATATGTCCGTAGGCGCCAAGAATCCCTATCTGAAGGCTTCCGACTGGGGCTGGCAGATCGATCCCCTGGGACTGCGCTACACCTTGAACGTGCTTCACGACCGCTACCCACACACTCCTCTCATGGTGGTGGAGAACGGCTTCGGCGCTTTCGACAAGGTTGAGGAGGACGGCTCCATCCACGACAGCTACCGCATCGATTATTTCCGGGAGCACATCCGCTGTATGGGCGACGCTATTGAGGACGGAGTGCCGCTGATCGGCTACACCACCTGGGGTCCCATCGACTTGGTGTCCGCGGGAACCGGACAGTACGCCAAGCGCTACGGCTTCATCTATGTTGACCGCCACGACGACGGCACAGGCGATTTCTCCAGAAAACGCAAGGATTCCTTCTTCTGGTACAAGAAGGTTATTGAGAGCAATGGAGAGAATTTAGATTAAAGCGGCGCGTGCCGATCCAAAACAGGGGCTGCCATATGTATGGCAGCCCCTTCTATCAGCGCCCCGACTTGCGGGATCTATCTCCTGCGGGGGAGGTCTAAGAGCCAGTCTATTAGATTCAGGGCCCTGATCCCGTCATAGGAGTTGATGTAGCTCTTGTCCATGGACAGCACGATTTTTTCATAATTGTCCCTGATCATCCTCAGGGGACGCAGCTCTCGCTCCCGGGTCTCCGGCGACTGCATGGTCTCTGTCACCTGGATGTAAATCTTGTCATCCGGCCTCTCCGCCACAAAATCTACCTCTGTCCCCCCCACTTTGCCAATGGATACCCGGTAGTCACGGCGGATCAGTTCCAAAAACACAATATTTTCCAGGATATGCCCCCGGTCGGCATCCCGGTAGCCCAGAAGCATATTTCGAAATCCCATATCAATGATATAGTTCTTTCCCAGCGTCTTCAGCAGCTGTTTTCCTTTTACATCGTAGCGGCCCACAGAGTAAAAGACAAAGGCGCTGCGCAGCATAGAAATGTATTTATCCACTGTCTTTCCAGCCACATTTTTGCCCCGTTCTCTTTTTATGTCACCTTCATCGGAGAGCACATTTCCTATACTGTTGGGGGAGGTGATGCTGCCGATATTGGAGCACAAAAACAGGACGATTTTCTGCAGCATATTTTGTTCTGCCTGAGGATTGCGCTGTAAGATATCCCTGAGCACAACCGTGGAATAGATCCCCTCCAGGGCCTGATTGCTCCTGGCCTCATGGAATCCGTACTCCCTGAGGATGGGCATGCCGCCAAATTTTAAGTATTTCTGAAATTTTTCTTCTATCATCTCCTCTGCGCCAAATCTGTGGAAGTCCAAAAACTCTTTAAAGGATAAAGGCAGCATGCGAATCTCCACGTATCTGCCAGACAGAAGGGTGGAAAATTCCGTGGACAGCAGGTAAGCGTTGGAGCCGGTAATATAGATATCCACATCAAAATCAATGCGGAAGGACTCAACTGCCTTTTCCCAGTGCTCCACTGCCTGGAGTTCATCAAAGATCAGGTACGTCTTCCCTGTCTCCGGGATCCTGGCGCTGACGTAATCGTAGAAAGCCAGGTAATCGGTGAGATCACGATAGCGGAGGGATTCCAGATTCATGTGGATGATGTTGGCCTCCGGCACATGATCTTCTGTCAAATATTGGTGAAACAGATCCAGCAGAGATGATTTGCCGCACCGGCGTATGCCTGTGACGATCTTGACCAGATCCACATCTCTGCTTTGGACAAGCTGTTCCAGATATTCAGGGCGGTTTATGAGTTCTGACATCCAGTGCCCTCCCTTCCACTTTTTATCTCTATTATATCCAAAACTCAAAAAAAAACAATAGTTTCTGACTTACAAGTCGGAAACTATTGTTTTCCACAGGGAACCGCTCAGTTAGACAGGCTCACACCAGGGCATTGACGATCAGCCCCGTGGCCAGGGAAAACGCCATGACAAAGGCAAGGTACAGCGCAAACCGCCTAAGCCCCAGCACGATCTTAAGCGCCCCCAGGTTGGTGATCTTGGTGGCCGGTCCGGTGATCATGAAGGCGGCCGCGCTTCCCATGCTCATCCCCGATACCAGCCATTGCTGCAAAAGGGGGATGGTCCCGCCTCCGCAGGCATAGAGAGGCACCCCGATGGTAGCTGCCATGAGAACGCCGAACCCCTCATTGTTCTTTCCGAACAATTCCGCAAAGCCGTCCGGCGGAACATAGCGCTGAAACAGGGCGGATAGCAGGACCCCGGCCAGGAAATAGGGGGCCGTGGCCCTGATATTTCTCTCCAGATTTTTCAAAAAGCGCATGAGGAGGCTGGGGTCCGTGTCCCGGCTTGCCCGGGGCTCAAAGCCGGTGAAGTCAAAAAAGAGCTTTGACCCGTAAGCCAGGTGCACCACAAACCCTGCCCCCATCCCGCACAGGGCGCAGGAGACCAGCCTCACGGCCACAGCCGCCGTCCCCAGGGCAGTGCTGTAGAGGAGAAGCTGGGGATTTAAGAGCACGCTGCTCATCATAAACGCTGCCAGCCAGTCGTGTCTCATGCCGTGGCGTGAAAAGGAGGCAGCGATGGGGATGGTGCCGTACATGCACAGAGGGGAGGCGATCCCCAGAAGGCTGGCGGGGATCACCCCCCAGACGCCCCACTTCTTGTCCCTCAGGCTGTCAAAGCAGTTGTGGATCGCGTCCTTGGCGAACACGGACACCAGGGATCCCACCACCATGCCCAAAATCCAGTACAAGGCGATCTGGCGAAGCTGTATGGAAAAATAATAGCTGATATAGACAAACTCTCTTCTCACCACGTCAAACAGTCCTTTTACTATTGGTCGATTTCAATCAGCTCATAGCTGCGGCTTCCCAGCCCAATGGCCTCCCCGTGCTCCAAGGTGTGAAGGCCGTTCCTGTCATTGACCCGGGCCTGCAGGGTCTCGCTTCCCTCAGCGGCAAAAGCCAGATCAATACACGCCTGGTCGATGGCCACAGGGTCAAGGGAGGCCACGATGCCGATATCGTGGATGTCCGGCTGGGCCGGGTTGCCGTTACAGTCGCAGTCAATGGAGATATTGTTGAGCACATTCACATAGACGATCCGCTGTCCGTTTCCCAGATAGTCGGACACGGACTTTCCGGCCTCTGCCATGGACTCTGTAAATCCGGTCTGGTCCCCGCCCCACGGGCTGGTGCTGCTCTGCCCTGCCGTGTGGATCAGGCATTTTCCCTCCTTGGAGCCAAGGCCGATGGAGATGTTCTTGACAGCGCCACCGAAGCCTGCCATGGCGTGTCCCTTAAAGTGGGACAGGATGATATAGGAATCATAGTTGGAAAAATGAGAGCCCACCAGGTTGGTGGTCAGACGAGTTCCGCCTGCCACGGGAAGCTCCATGGATCCGTCCTCGTCCAGGATGTCCACCTGGGCGATGGCGGTAAAGCCGTGGTCCTCCGCCACCTGCCTGTGCATGGCTGTCTCTGCCCTGGAGCCGCCGTAGGCTGTGTTGCACTCCACGATGGAGGCGTCCACGGACTGTACCAGGTCCTTGATCAGCCCTGGGTCAAGATAATTGCTGGCCGGCGGCTCTCCTGTGGAAAGCTTCACCGCCACCTTGCCCTCAGGCGCCCATTCCAGGGCCTTGTAGACTGCCATCAATCCCTCCGGCGAGATGTCGGAGGTAAAATACACCTTGGAAGCCGTCTGTCCCCCTGCCGGCCCCGCCGCTCCCGGGACAGAAGCCTGGACGGACCCCTGAAGCTCAAGGCCTTCCGCCCACGCCTGGACCTCCTCCTTGGAGGCTCCTGAGGAAAATCTCTGGCCCTCCAGCCAGTTTCCCGTGCCTGCCGCTTCGGCCAAAAGCTTTCCGCTGTCCCCCAGGCCGGAGCTTGAGGAGGTGCAGAAGGGCACCACCGTCTTTCCCGTAAAGTCATTTGCCGCGATAAACCCATCCACCGGCCAGGCCGCAATGCCCCACCAGATGGGATATCCCACAAACACATTGGAGTAGCTGTCCCAGCCGTCTACCGTGGCAGCTGTCAAGTCCACGGCTCTCAGACCCGGGTTCTCGTGCTCCCGGGAGACGCGGCTGTCAGCGTCTCTCCAGTCTAAGTCGCGGCTGCCGTAGGGCTCCACGGGCTCCAGCTTAAACAAATCGCCGCCAAGGGCTTCCGCTATATAGCCGGCAACCGCGTCCGTGTGCCCTGTGGCCGAATAGTAGACCACCAGGGTCTTCCCTGCCCCCGGCGCCGTGTCGGCGGCCACGGGGTCCGAACCGCTCTCTGCCTGGGAGGGGGCTGGGGAAGGCTGGGCCTGGCTCTCTGCCGGCGTGCTCTCCTCAGCCGCTGTTTCACCGGACGGCTGGGCGGCCGGCGCCGTCTCTGCCCTGGTCTGTCCCCCGCAGGCGGCCAGGGTGAATATCATGGATGCGCTCAAGAGTATGGATGTTATCTTTTTCATAATAATTTCCTCCTGGTATGATATATGAAGTCAGTGTGCATTATGCAATGTCACCACCCGAAAGAGTGCTGGCCTGCGTGCGCATCAGCGCACTTTCTATTATAAACCAATGGAGGCCTCCGCGGAAGTCTCCATCAGTTCATCAGTTTATACTTGCAGGTTTTATGTCGCCCTCTTCCACTTCTCATAAAATTCAGCGAACGTCCTATAGCGCCTGTCTTTGTCAGGGCTCACCGCTCTGGCAGCGGCCTCATAGCTTTTCGCGCTGAGCTGCCAGTCCCCGCGGGAGCACGGAAGAAACCGGCTTTTGGCGTATCTCTCTTTGATCTCCTGGTCAGAATAATTTCCGAAAAACTCAAAGATCAGGGCGCCAAGGGTAAAAATATTGGTCTGCTCATCGATGACGCTGCCTTTGATATATTCTTCCGGCGCCTTGAGACGCTTTGTCCCGAACCATTGGGCGCCTCTGTCATTTATGACAGGAGCTTTTCGGAAGAGATCGATATCGCAGATCGTGGTTTTATCTGTCGAAAAATCGTACATGATGCTTCCGTCATAGAAATCAACGGCCACATAGCCCTTTTCCGCTGCATTCCTCAAAAAGGAAAAGAGCACATCAACGGCCTTTAACCTTTTGCCGGCCGGCAAGTCCCTGAATCTTTCCTTGGGACTTTTGACAGCGCCGTCTCCCCGGTACTTTTCAAAATTCCAATGGTCAAACAAGCTCTCCCCCTGGGCCCACTCAAAAACCGCCGCGTAGAGGGGGCCACAGTCATAGGCCTCCAAGAGCTTGATCAGGTTGGGATGGCTTAAATCATGGTATATGGGAATGGCTTGTTTTAGTATCTCAACAGAAGCGCCGGGGGATACCTCCGCCTCAACCGTATCCGCGCCCGCGATCTTGCAGAAATATTTTTTATCTCCGCCGTCCATGCCTATACAGATACAGCCTGAACCGGTTTCATCCACAGCCCAGAAGGCTGTCCCGTATTTTTTCAGCCAGGTAAAATCCTGGCTCTGTCTCAGTCTGAATTCAATGGAATCCAGCCGGTTGATCACCATGTTTTCCCGCAGGTGTTGCTCCATCCGCCTCATCCCCCTTCCTGTCCTGGCACTGTATGGATTGCTGCTCATTTAGTCCTGGCCTGGCGCCGTGTGGATCGCTGCTCATTTAATCCTGGCCCAGCACCGTGTGGATCGCTGTCAGGAAACGGCTGACCGTCTCTGACGGCGCTCTGGAGTGGAGCAGGCCGTAGGGGATGGTGTATTCCCACTCCACCGGGACCACCTTGAGGAGGGGATGGACATTGTCCCAGGCCTGCACTGCCATGAGGATGTCGTTGCTGTTCTCGCACCGGTTAAACACTTCCACACTGTAAAAATCAAAGTCCACAATATTGATCTGGCTGTGGTCTCTGCTGAGGTCATCCCGAAGCCTGTCCACATACCGGCTCCAGCCCCTGTGCATCAGCATGAAGTTCTCCCCGTAGAGGTCCTGGACCGTCAGCTTGTTTTTGCCTGCCAGGCGGTGGTGGATGGACACGGCGCAGCACAAGGGCTGTCTGGAGATCTCGAAGCCCGCGCACTGGCGCAGGTCCAGCAAGGTGTCATCAAAAATGCCCGCCACCACGTCGATGTTCTGCCCCAGATTTCTTAAGATCTCCCTGGCGTTCTCCGGGGTGTTCTCAAAGGGCACCAGCTGGAATTTGATCTCCTGGCACAGCTGGTGGATCTTGGGCCACAGCTCCACCAGGATCTGGGCCGGCGTCATGGGGGAAGTCCCGATGCGGATGACATTTCCCGCATCCTGCATGGCGTTTCTGGCCCGGACCACGGAATCCCGGCAGTACTGGATAATATATTTTGTGTCTTTATACAGGGACATCCCCGCCTTTGTCAGTTTCAGCCCCCTGTGGTTCCGCTCAAAAAGCTTCACTCCTAAGTCCGCCTCCAGCAGATTGATCTGTTTGATCACAGCCGTGGGCGTTATGTAAGCCGCCTCCGCCGCCTTGTTAAAGCTCCCGGCGTCAGCCACCCGCAAAAAGGTCTCAAGTTGTGGGTTATACATATCCGGTCATCTCCTCTCGTTGTCAGTAGGAAAACAGAAGACTGGCATCCTCCCCTCCCACGGTCATCTTATATCTGTCGCTGCTCTCCCTCCGGTAGCAGGGCCTCCAGCCCACGTCGCCCTCCTGGTATCGGCTGCTTTTTTCCACAGTATAGTATACCTGGTCGCCGATGACCTCCACATCGATGATCATGGTGGCCTGCTGCTCCATATCTTCATTGTCACACCCGTAGGCCTGGGCCAAGGATTGGGGAATCAGGGTGGTGTAAGCTGCCTGGTTCTCCTCCTCCATGCAGATGGCCCCCTCTATATTGACCACTGCTTTTGGTCTGCTTAAGGGAAAATCCGACGCCTCTGTTTCTCCGGTTTGCAGATTCATCACCGTGCAGCCCGGATAAGCTCCATCCTGCTCATAGCCTACATAGCTCCCCGTCTCGTCTTGAATAAAATACAGCCTGACCGCTCCATCCCGCTCTTCTGCCACAAATTCCTCCGCTGTGATAGGGAACACGCTCACCCCTGACTCTGCGGGCTCTCCGTTCCCGTCAAGCCGGACATAGTTGATGCCGCCGCTCTGGAAAAATCCCCCTGTCCCCCCATAGTAGCCGTAGGAATAGAACAGGGTATCTCCCAGCCTGCTGACCTGGGTGACGATGACATTTCCCGCAGCATCCCGAAGATCCTCTGGCAGGGAAAACCGGTCCGCCTCCACAAGCTCCCCTGACCCGTCCAGCTTGTACTGGCACAGCACCAGGCATTGGTCCTGGGTATCACAGAAGGAAAAATAGAGACAGTTCCCCGCAATGCCCGGAAAATAGTAACGGTACATGTCCCCCGGCGAGCCCGCCAGCTCCTCCTGACCGCCGCTCTCCCCGTCTATGCGGTAAATCTTCTGGCCGTCATAGCCGACCACGCCGCTCCCGCTGTCCTCCGCGGCCAGCCAGCGCATGTACCCGTAGTCCTTTCTGTCACCGCCGTCCAAATTCACCGAGTAGCTCTCTGTATCCGAAGACAGATACAACCTGCCACCGGCCATAAAGATCTCTTTGCTCCCCGCCATCTCAAACAGAACCTCCTCCGTCCCGTCAGGGCGGCGGCAGACCATCTGGTTGGGAGTCTCCTCTTTCACATAATACCTGGCAAACAGACCCTCTTTCTCCACACTGTCCGCCGAGTATCTCCAGTAATAATCATTTCCCTGAAAACGCACAACAGAGCCTCCGTTGTTCAGGATCCCCTCCTGGACGCTTTTCTCCCCCTGGGGCTCGGCTGTTGAGGGCTCCCGGCTGTCCGTCTCAGTCTCCCCTTGGTCCTCCCGGGCTTCCAAAGAACCGCTCTCGTCCTCGCTTCCGGCCAAAGTCTCCAAACCGGATTCCAAATCTCCGGGCGAACCAGAGGAACAGGCAGCGGCCGCCAAAACCACGGAAGCAGCCGCTGCCAGGATATACCACCTTTTTCTCATCTCTTTTTCTCTCCTCTCGTATGTCATGGATCAATTATAGGGTATGGGCGGGGGCTGTGTAAAGGAAAAATATCCAATTTGCAAATTGTACTTTTTTCTTTTATAATATATAGGAAGCGCGCTGATGCGCACGCAGGTCAGCACCCTTACAGGTGGTGACATCGTATAATACAAAACAGAAAGTTGAGGATACCATGGAGAAGAAACAGCAAGGCCAACGGCTGGCCCAGTATGTGGCGGACTATGTAGTATTTGACTTGGAGACCACCGGATTGAGCCCTCTATCGGACGAGATCATCGAGGTGTCCGCCTTGAGGGTGAAGGGTCAGAAGGTGACGGACACTTTCTCCACCCTGGCCAATCCCGGACGCCATATCCCCTACGGGGCCACGGCGGTCAACGGGATCACGGACAAGATGGTAAAGGATGCGCCTCCTGTGGATCAGGTGATAAAAGATTTTCTTGCGTTTGCGGGAAATGAGGTGCTGGTGGGGCACAATATCCACAGTTTTGATATGAAGTTTCTCTACGCGGCTGCCCGGGACAAGCTGGGTCTCCAGGTGGAAAACAACTACATAGATACCCTCTACCTGGCCCGAAAATGCCTGCCCCAGCTGGCCCACCACCGCCTGGTTGACTTAGCGGCCCATTTC
>CAMTAF010000071.1 GCA_947066955.1 uncultured Hungatella sp. | reverse complement strand
TAGGATGCCTTCCGACGACCTGGCAGGTGCCGCGAAGCGGCGCGTGCCGATACAATAATGATATTAGGAGGAAGGCAAATGGCTTCACGTTATTTTGATGTGTCACCGGGAGGCGCATCCCGGGTGGTGTTCAGCCACAATCTGGCATTTTTTACAGGACACGCGGCGCCCCAGTATGAGACCTTAGAAGAGCAGTCGAGGGCCGTGCTGAAACGCTATGACCAGCTGTTTGAGCAGTTCGGGCTGCTGAAAAAGAACATTGTGTACGCGGCCTGCTTTCTCAAAAACGCGGACGACGAGAAGGATTTTCTCAAAGTCTATACCCAGTGGTATGACCCGAAGAATCCCCCTGCGGGCTACACCGTCACCGGCGTTTCCATCCAGCACAGCCCCGTTGGGGACAATATCCTGATTGAACTGCAGTTTATCGTCGCCACGGACCCTGACGCAAAGATTAAGCGCTATGATATCTCCCAGGGATGCCGGGTGGCCATCTACGACGGGATGGCCTATTTTACAGGCCATGTAAGCCCCAAGGCCGACTCCCTGGCCAGCCAGACGGAAGGGGTGCTGAAACGCTACGACGAGCTCTTTAAGAGATTTCATCTGAAAAAGAAAATGTGGTAGCTCTCTACGGCTTTGTAAAAGATATTGGCGGCTATGAGGAGGTTTTAAAGCCTATCAGTGATTTCTTCGGCGCCAACCCGCCTGCCGGAGTCCTGGTGGAGGCCTGCCCCAACCAGAATACGGCCTTTGGTCCCAGGATCGAGATCGAGCTGGCTCTGTTCGTGGCCACGGGGGATGACCCGGATATCGTGCGGAGGGACGCGCTTTCCGGCATGAGCCGGGTAGTGGAATACAATGGGCTGGCATGGTTCTCCGGCCACAGCAGTCCCGGCTACAAGACCTTAAAGGAGCAGACCAAGGCCCTGGCTGCCCGTTATGACGAGCTGTTCCACCAGTTTGGCTATAATTAAGAGAATATCGTCATGTCCTACGGCTTTGTGAGGGACATTGAACAGTATGAGGAGTTCGAGGAGCCCATGAGATCCTGGAGGAGCCAGGATCGTCCGCCGGCAGGAGTCTTAGTGGAGGCTGCGCCTTCCTGGGACACCAATCAGCTGGAGCTTCAGCTCATCGTCTCCCTGGACGGTTAACAGGAAAAGAAACAGAGAGGAGAATATAAAAAATGAGTTTAAAAGCAGCAAAGGAAAATAAGATCTTTGACCGCCGGGAACCTTTAACTCCCAGCGAAGAGACAAAGAAGGCCCAGGAGTATGTGAAAGACCACCCCACTGACCCGGACGGGTATATGGAACTGGGACTGTGCCTGCGCAGGCAGATGTTTTTCCGGGAGGCAGTGGAGGCATACTCCATGGGCATCTCCTACGACCCCTTCCGGTGCCTTCTCTACCGCCACAGAGGCCACGCTTATGTGAACCTGGGGCTGTACTGCCAGGCAGCGGCGGATTTTGAGACAGGGCTCCGCCTGAATCCGGAAAACTGGGACTGCTGGTATCACCTGGGGCTGTCCTACCATCTCATGGGAGAGTATGAGAGAGCTCTGAAAGCCTACGACACCTGCTATGAGCTGGCCCCCTCCGACGAATTCCGCATCTGCACGGCAGACTGGATGTGCATGACCCTGATGAAGCTGGGACGCCTGGATGAGATGAAATCCGTGGCAAACCGCATCAGGCCTGACATGGTTCCGGGAGGTTCCGAGGGTTACTTTGAGCGCGTTCTTGTGTACAACGGAACCAGAGACGCAGATGAGGTGCTGGCGGAGGCCGAGGCCAAGGATGACCACATGTTCGCCACAGGAGCCTACGGCCTGGCCGTGTATTTCGAGTGCGTCACAGGAGAAAAGGAGAAGGCGGGAAAGATCTTAAAGCGGATCGCCCAGAGGGACGACACCTGGGGCGGCTTCGCGGAGCATGCGGCTGCGGAGCGGCTGAAAACCTGGAATGAATAAGGGGAAAATAAGAGGAGAACAAAGAGATGAGTGAAAAGAAAAAAACAGGCCTTGACCTGACCCGCTCCAGCACCCTGATCCAGGCTTATCAGGTTATGAGCTGGGAGCGCAACGAGATACCGGCAGATAAAGATCTGGAAGCCATCCAGGCAAAGATCGACCAGTCGCCGGAAGATGCCGCGCTGTACATGGAGAAGGGCTTATGCCTGGCCGGCCTGGGCTATTACAGGGAGGCCGGTGAGTGTTACTCCAAGGCCATAGTCCTTGACCCCTTTAACTGGGAATTTTACCGCCACAGAGCCCACCGGTTCCTCTCCTGCGGCCTGTTCGCCGACGGAGCGGCAGATTTCACCATTGCCAGCCGTTTAAACCCAGAGGACTGGAATGTGTGGTACCACTTAGGGCTGTCCTACTTCCTTCTGGGGATGTACGAGAAAGCCCACTGGGCCTACACCCGCTGTGAGGCCCTCAATAAGACCAACGACGACCTGGCGGCAGTGACCGACTGGCACTACATGACCCTCATGCGCCTTGGCCGTAAAGAGGAGGCAGAAAAGCTTCTGGAGGCCATCACCCCGGACATGGAGATCGACGATTCCGTCAGCGGCGCCTACTATAACCGGCTGCTGCTGTATAAAGGCCTTCTCTCCCCGGACCAGCTCTTTAACGTGGACCCCGCCGAGGGGGCGGACCTGGAGGTAGTCACCCAGGGATTCGGCCTGGCCAACTATTATTTAAACAACGGCGATGAGGAGAAGTACAGAGAACTTTTGGACAGGGTCATCGAGACAGCAGCCAACAGCCGCTGGTACAGCGCCTTCGCCTGCCTCGCAGCAAGAGTGGATAGGAGGAAGGCAAACGCGTAAGCGTTTCTTAAGATGCCTTCCGACGACCTGGCAGGGGCCGCAAAGCGGGGCGTGCCGATACCAGAGGGAGGAAGGCAAACGCGTAAGCGTTTCTAGGATGCCTTCCGACGACGTGGCAGGTGCCGCGAAGCGGCGCGTGCCGATACCGATTAAAGGAGGATATAAAGAGATGAGTCTCAAGCTTGAACAAAAGTATGAGGTGGCCAGCTGGGAGAGGTGCCAGATCCCCGAGGATGAGCAGATCCAGGCAGCGGATGAGGCTGTCCGCCAGAATCCGGAAGACGGCGGCTGCTGGATGCGCAAGGGACATGCCCTGGCCCGCCTCTCCCTCATGAGGGAAGCAGAAGAGTGCTACGCCATGGCTATTGCCTGCGACCCCTTTAACTGGGAATACTACCGCCACCGGGCCCACCGCATGCTTTCCTGCTGGCGTTTTCAGGACGCTGCAGCGGATTTCACCATAGCGGCCCGCTTAAACCCCAATGACTGGAACGTATTCTACCACCTGGGCCTGGCATTTTTCCTGATCCGAGACTATGAGAGGGCCGCCCGGGCCTACAGGCGCTACTATGAACTCACAGACGCCCAGCCGGAGCTGATCGCTGTCAGCGACTGGTACTACATGACCCTTATGCGCCTCGGCCGCAAGGAGGAGGCAGGGAAGGTCTTAGACCGGATCACAGAGGACATGGACGCAGGGGATAACACCGCTTACTATGCCCGTCTCCTGATGTATAAGGGGATCCGCAAGCCGGAGGAACTGCTCTCGGCAGACCCGGAAGAGAACACGGACTTGGAGATCGTCACCATGGGCTTTGGCATCGGCAACTACTATCTCATGAACGGGGAGCCGGAAAAGGGCTATGGGGTGATGGAGAAGGTGATTCAGGAAGGCGATGAGAGCGACTGCTACTTTGCCTTCGCGTATCTGGCTTCCAAGGCGGAGCTGGCTCAGAGACAATAACATAGAAATACAAAAAGGCCAGAGAGCTGTCACAAGATGAAATGGTTTCACTCATTTTTGCGGCAGACTCTGGCCTTAAAGCTGCTTTATTCTTGACAAATGATAACATAAGTGTTATCATGATGTATAAGATTTTCGTAAAGAAAGGCAGACAAACATGTATGAGATACTATTCTACGAGGATAAAAGTGGTTATTCAGA
Source organism: uncultured Hungatella sp. (assembly GCA_947066955.1). Taxonomy (GTDB): domain Bacteria; phylum Bacillota; class Clostridia; order Lachnospirales; family Lachnospiraceae; genus UBA3402. The sequence goes on along the minus strand of CAMTAF010000071.1, from coordinate 14,894 downwards.
GATAGTGAATTATTTAGACGAATTAAAGGAAAAGGCTAAGACTGATAAAAATGTCAGAATATCTCGTGAAAAAATATTAGCATATTTAAAAGCTTTGTCAGAATATGGGACAAGACTTGGCAAACCGTTTGTTAAGCATATAGATGGAAATTTATGGGAGTTAAGACCCTTAAGAAATAGGATTTTCTTCTTTTATTGGAATAATGATAAATATGTCTTAGTTCATTATTTTGTGAAAAGAACACAAAAAACTCCTAAAAGAGAAATTGAAAAGGCAAGAAGAAATATCAAAGATTTTTTGGAAAGATATGATTCATAAACTTCTATATTGACTAATTATCTCATATATTGTACATAATTTAATAATAAATATCCTTTAAAAAGAAAACTTTTATTATGTAGCTTTCTATGTGTATTTTACTCAAAAAGGGATATAATTAAATTGTGATGCTTCTTATGCATGAAAGGATATTACTTGATCATGAAGAAAGTTACTACATTCAGTGAATACATGAATGATGAGTCCAGGGTTTCGATTGAAGAAAAAGCTAAAATCGATTTTGAAGTACAGTTAATTGGTAAGATGATCGAGGCGAGAGAAAAGAAGGGATTGTCTCAAAGAGATTTATCTAAATTATGTGGAGTAAAACAGCCTGCTATAGCTAGATTGGAAAATATGAAAGCGTCTCCTCGAATAGAGACATTATTAAAAATCCTTTTGCCTTTAGGGTATACTCTTTCGATCACACCAATTGGAGAAAAGAAATAGAAGGTCAGAAAATTTCTGAAACTACCTTTCAGATTATTTGAATTTAATTGCATAAAAAAGATATACATATTATAGGAAGCAAAAGCAGCTTCCTATAATCAGATGGACAGCAAAAAAAGCCGTGCCTTTTATGGGAATCAAAAAAGGTTCCCGGCCTTACATTACAGGACATCCCTTCCAGGGATGTCCTGTAATTTTAAAGATTTGTTAAGGCCTGCTCCAAAAGATTCTGTACACGCCTCAGCTTTTCCTCGCTGCCGCTCATAAGTACTGCCTGTGAGATCAGGACTGCCATGATTTGTTGGGCCGCTGATTCCGGCGTCAGGGAGGCAATTTCTTTTCTCCGCAGAAATTTTTCCGCCTCCACAAGCCTGACAGGTACAGGAGCGATGCCGCAGAAGGTCAGCCTGGCATCCATCAGCTTTTTTGAGGAGACAAAAAAGGCATAGGCGAGGGAAAGTTCGCCGTCAGCCAGGCTTCCGCTGATAAAATCACCGCTTTTCGGGATGGAGAAGCTTAAGATTTCTTCCCCCGGCTTTAACTGTTCCCAGGGATTAAGAGATGAAAAATAATCCTGGGCGCGGATCATCCGCTGGGTGGTGCGGATCTGAGTCTCCGCCATAAACAGGGCCCCGCCGATCCGGCTGTCCCACGCTCCATAGCAGCCGCAGTGGAGGCAGCGCGCGGCCTCTGCCTTAGCTGCGGCAAAAGTGTTTTCCCTCCAGTCAGGGGAAGGAGCCTTTATGCCTTCACGGTCAAAGCCTCCGAAGGTTTTTCCCGGTTCCAGATAGGACTTAAGGCCATAGGACAGATTGACCCCATTGGCCTGTTCCGCGCCGATTTTCACAGCTTCTGCCAGTTCTTTCAGTCCCCCGGGTTCCCCTTCCGCCAGTTGGGACACCGGATCTTCCCAGGTCTTCTCTAGGTCAAAGACAGGGGGAACGGTTTCCTCGCCGGCGTCATCCTTTCCAAAGATCACTCCCATGTACCGCAGATTGTCCATATAGGCCTTTAAAGGTCCTTCCATAGCCTCTGCCAGTGCTTCCTCATACCGGGACAGAAGTTCTTTTGCGGAAGCTGTCCTGAGGAAAATCACATGGCTGCCCATGCGGCGCAGATAGTAGGCAGCGGATAGGCCGGAGAGGGTGACTTCTTCCATGGCGATCCATTTTCCGCTGTCCCCGGAAGGTTTTATAAAAAAGATTTCCGGATGGTTTCGGATATCCGTTCCCAGCCATTCCATGACCTTGTGAGCCTTTACCTGGCCGTCTGGGGAGGTTCGGACACAGCAGGCCTGGCAGCGGGCGCAGGAGGGACAGATCATCTCCGCCATGGGCAGGAATTTCATAAGGGTCCGCTGAGCTTCCAGAGTGTTCCCGGACCGGAGCAGTTCTAGGATTTCCGGCACAGGGACATTTAAGGGACAGGCTTTCTGGCAGGCGGGGAGGGCGGCGGATTTGCCGCCCATAACCGAGAGACGCTGGTTTTCCCCGAGAACCCCATGGCAGAGGCTGCCGCCGTCTTTGATGCAGGGAGCGGAACCGGAATGGCGGCAGGGGCAGGCGATGTCCTGAAAAAGCACTTGCCGGATCTCCATATCCGCGTCTGTGCGGCCGCTTTTTAAGTCTTCCCGGAGAGCCTGGGCCAAAGCGGGGGCCTCCTTTTGGATCAGGGGGGATTCCCACAGCTGCCCTGCTGTCACACAGGCGCCTGCCTCAATGGTATCTTCCTTGTCAAGAATCTGTTTCCTCATGTCCATGGGTCTGCTCCTTTGGCACTATGGCATCTACAGCTCCAGGGAACGGATCATCTGTGTTTTGATCTCCTGGAGTTTATAATGGTTTTCTTTCATAGGAACTGCCGTTTCCGTGGCTTTCTCAAAGGCCTTTACAGCCAGGGCCCGGGACTTCTCCTGGCCCTTGAGCACCTGCTCCGCCTGGGTAAGGCGAACCGGGATGGGGGCGATGCCTCCGGCGGCCAGGCGGACATCCTCGATGCGGCCATCTTTCTCCTTGTAGGCATAGGCCAGGGCGGTGATGGCAAAGTCGATGGAATCTCTGACCCGAAGCTTGCTGTAACCGGTGCGGTAGCCCTCCCATTTGGGGATGCAGACCTCGGTCACCAGCTCTCCAGGCTCCAGTAAGTCCACTGCATGCATGCTGCTGAAAAATTCCTCTGCTTTGAACTGGTGTTTCGTGGTTTTAATGGTTGCCCCCAGGGCCACCATCACGTTGGCCATGTCGGAGGCATTGACCGAATAGCAGCCGCAGTTCATGCAGCGTCCTGCCTCGTCTCTGGCCTGATCCGGGGTCAGACTCACGGAGTCCTCTTTGTCCAGGCACCGCTCTCCCACAGGAGTGTCGGTTTCCACGGCCGCTTTTTTCACCGAAACTTTCTCCTCGTCAAATTTCAGGAAGGAATCCTCTGCCTTGGCGGCTTCTATGGGGAAGCCCATGTAGCTGCTCATGGATCTGGCGGCAATGCCTCCGTCCCGGATCGCCTTGATGGCTACGGACGGCCCTGACGCCGCGTCGCCTCCGGCGTAGATGCCGGGAGCCCTTGTGTCTTTGTGCTCCCCCACCTCAATCAGGCCTTTGGCGTTCTTCAGCTGGTCTTTGTACCGGCTGCCCAGGAAATCCGTGTCCACCTTCTGCCCTGTGGCCAGGATGATGCAATCAGAAGAGAATACCTGGGTCTCGTGGGAGTAGGAAGGGCTGAAATGTCCCTGGTCATCAAATACAGACACACACCTCATGCTTTCCAGTCCCCTGATGGTTCCGTCCTCGTCGGCAATGACTTTCTTAAGGCCCCATCCGTTGACAATCTCCACGCCTTCTTCCTCGGCTCTGGCGATCTCCTCAGCGGAGGCAGGCATGTCCTCCCTCTGCTCAAGACAGACAAGCTTCACTTTCTCAGCGCCCAGGCGCACGGCTGTGAGAGCCACATCCATGGCCACATTGCCGCCGCCGCAGACCAGAACCTCTTTTCCGATCTGGCGGGACATGAATTTTTTCACCTCCACCAGGAAATTCAGGCCGAACTGGGTCAGGTTCTCGCCGTCAATCCCAAGAATCGGCTGTTTCCAGGCTCCTGTATCCAGAAAAACGGTGTCATTGGCTGATTTGACCTCATCCAAGGTCATGTCTTTGCCGATCTCTGTGTTGGTTTTGAAAAGGATGCCCATGCTTTCCAGGGCCTTGATGAGATCCCGCACATAGTGCTTGGGCAGGCGGTACTCGGGGATGCCGTACATCAGCACGCCTCCGGCCTCCTCCATCTTCTCATAGATGGTTACTTCATGGCCGGCTTTCCTTAAGAAATAGGCAGCGGTCAGTCCTGCCGGGCCTCCTCCTACAATACCGGCTTTTTTCCCGGTGAGGGAGGCGGGAGCCTGATAGAACTTATCCCTGTGCTCTAGGATATAGTCGCCCAAAGCCCGCTCCACAGAGTGGATGCTCACAGGGTCTCCGTGCTGGCACTGATTGCATGCCGACTGGCAGTTGTGGGGGCATACCCGGGCAGTGAGCATGGGCATGGGGTTCACTCTCATAATAATTTGGGCCGCGCCGTCCCAGTCATTTTCCCGGATCTTCTCCATGTAGGCGGGGATGTCGGTTCCCGCGGGGCATTCCAGGGTACAGGGTGTCTTTCCGGCCTTCATGCCGCCCATGACAGAGTGATACTGGTTGCGGCCCTGGATAGCGAAGCATTCCTGCCCGCCCTTTCTGGCGCACATAAGGCGGCCTCCTACGGAATTGGGGTATCGGTAATACCAGCAGCGCACGTCCTGGCACAGATTGCCGCCAATGGTGGCAGTATTGCGGATAATGGGGGAAGCCACGCTGTGGGCAGCCTGGGCCACAGCCTTAAGGCCTCCGGACAAAAGAGGAGACTGCTCCAGGTCACAGAGCTTTGTCATGGCGCCGATGGCCACATGGTCTCCCTCGTCGATGATGTAAGACGAATCCGGGATCTCTTTGAGATTCACCACTGCCTCCGGGTAGTCGGGAAGGATCCTCTCCTTGAGAACGCCCATGAGGTCCGTTCCTCCAGCCATGGGCTGGGCGTGTTTGTAAGAGGTCAGCGCCTGAGCGGCAGCCTCATAGCTTTGCGCGGTTACATGTTCGAAATGTTTCATTACCACTCACCTCCTATGCCTTTCCAAGGGCCTTTAAAATCCTTGCCGGGTTTGCGGGGTACTCGTCAATCTGGGCTCCGCCGATGGCGTTCTCGATGGCCATCATCACAGCCGGAGGGCCGCCTGCGCCGGTGATCTCGCCGATGCCGATGGCGCCGAAGGGGTTGGCTGTGGGGAAGCGGGACTCCAGGATCGAAGTGTCAAAGCTGGGCAGATTGTTGAAGGTTCTCCACTTATAATCGATCAGGTTGTGGGTCATAAACCGTCCAATGTTGGTATCCAGCACATATTCCTCCAGATGGGCAGTGTCCATGCCCGCAGATCCAAGACCGCCTTCAAACTGCATTTTCAGTTCAATGGGATTGATGATCTGTCCCACGTCGGAAGCGCCCAGGGCATCTACAATCTTTGCCACGCCGGTGTCTAAATCCACCTCAACTTCCACAAAATTCATGACGCAGTTGTTGTGGTTAAAATCTCCTTCCACCATGCCCTGTCCGGTGATGGAATAGTACATGGGGCAGATGGCCATCCACGGCAGGCTCACGGAGGGATCCTCTTTCTTAAATACCACCAGGTCCCTGGTGTCCAGCTCGTCGGGCGCGCATCCCATCTTCACCGCCGCTTCTTCCAGAAGTTTCTTTTTGGCAGCCATGGCAGCCTGTCCTACGGCGCCTCCTGCGGTTATGGTCTCACGGGAACCGGCAGCGCCGAAATCAGCGGGGGTGATGCCGTTGTCCGCAGGAGCCACGGTCACGTTCTCCACCGGGATATTCAGGATCTCGGCGGCTGTCTTTGCCAGTGCAAGCCTTTGTCCGTTTCCGAACTCAGAGACAACACAGTGGACGATGACCTGGTCATTTTCCAGTCTCACATAGGCAAAGGTCTCGTCGCTCTGAGGGTCGCCGCTGCTGTGGATGCTGAAGCCCACTCCGTAGGCCTTGCTGCCCTCCACACGGCTGGGCACGCCCCACCCCTTCCACTTTTTGTACCAGCCGAACTTCTCGGCAGCCACGTCAAAGCATTTGTCATAGTTGATCACGGGATTGCTGTACTTGTGTCCGGTTCTCCAGTAATACTGATCTCCGGCCTGACAGAAATTCTTCTTGAAAAATGTCACCGGGTCCATATCGATCTGTTTTAAAGCCCGGTTCAACAGGTGGAGGGCGCAGGCTTTCAGCTCCTGTCCTCCGAATCCCCGGGCAATGCCCACAGGAGTGATATTGGACACTACCACCTTGGCGGTGATATCCCAGTTGGGGTTCTTGTTGAGGACCAGATTCAGCTCTCCCAGACCTTCGGCAACCTGGCCCTGGGTCAGCTCGGAGGATATGCCTGTGCTCACCAGCCAGTCGCCCTGAAGGGCCTTCATGTGTCCGTCCCTGGTGATGCCGATCTTCCCTATAAACTTGTTGCTGAGACGCCGCTCATAGACCAGAAGATGCTCTTCTTTGGTCATGGCGTATTTCACCGTGCATCTGGTTACCTTGGAGAGAGCTACAATGAGCATGGCCGTGTATCCCAAGGCATCCTTGTTGCCGTAGCTTCCGCCCACATTGGGGGTGGTGGTAAAAATGTGAGCGCCGATGGTAGCGGCCAGAGGCCTTGCCACCATGTTAGGTCCCTGGGAGGGAGCCCATACGGTAATGTGGGTGTCATCTTCCCATCTGGCGGCAATGAAGGGGGACTCGGGAGCTCCCGGGAAAGTAGGCTTGTCGTAGGATACCTTGCCCTCCACGATCACATCGCTCTCCGCGAAGCCTTTCTCCACATCCCCCTCCTGGATCCTGTAAAACGGCGGATCATCCCCCTCAAACCAGCTTCCGGGAGGCAGGCAGTTGTTCTCATAGCGGTATCCCTTGGACTCGATGTTATCCTCTTCCCGATAGACCTCCGGGGCGCCGGGAAGGATGGCATCCTCCACATCGTAGACCGCAGGGAGCTGTTCATACTCAACCTTGATCAGGTCCAAAGCCTCTTCGGCGATCTCCGGTGAGACAGCCGCCACAGCCGCCACCGGGTCTCCCGTGTAACGCACATGCCGGTCCATGACCGGTCTGTGGAAGGGAACGCCGGTTTTCCAGGCAGGAGCGTTCTTGTAGGTCATGACGCCCTTGACCCCAGGCAGAGCCTCGGCGGCAGAGGTGTCGATGGAGATGATCTGGGCGTGAGGATAGGGGCTGTGCAAAACCTTGGCATAGTGCACATCCTTGATTTTGATGTCATCACAGTAGATGGCTTTTCCAGTTACAATGGCCCTCCCGTCCTGGCGGCGGCGGACTTTTCCGATATGGCGGTATTCAGTCATCCTGCTTCCCCTCCTTTTAAGATAGATTTTACTGCTTCAATTACCTGGAAATGGCTGATGCAGCGGCAATAGTTACCTGACAGCGCCTCCTTGATCTCCGCCTCGGTGGGGTTGGGGTTGGCGTTGAGCAAAGATTTCACCGCGATGATGATTCCGGGAGTGCAGAAGCCGCACTGGAAGGCATTGTGCTCCAGAAACGCTTCCTGGATAGGATCCAGCTCCCCGGTCTCCGGATTGCCCAGGCCTTCGATGGTGACGATCTCTTTCCCCTGGCACTCTGCCGTCAGGGTGATGCAGGATGCCACGGCCTTCCCATCCATCAGGACCGCGCAGCAGCCGCAAGCGCCCTGACCGCAGGACATCTTGCTGCCGGTAAGGCCGATCCGCTCTCTCAGAGTCTCCAGCAGTGTCTCGGACTCCGGGATCTGCCCCAGCCTTCGTCCAATGGTGAACTCGTAGGTATCCCCATTGATATGTAATGTCAAGTCCCTGCTCATGTAATACATCTCTCCTTTCCGTGAGCCAATTATGTGTATGCATTCTATAATATCTGTATTATTGACTATTTTCTATGGATATAAAGACACTTTCTTGGCTATTTTTGTATATGGGTATACATTTTTAGACAAAAAAATATCTATTGTGTGCTTGTTTTTCTGTGCGTTTATTGTTAAAATATTATTAATTATGCCCCGGCGCGGCGGGTACGGACAGGCTCTTCCCTGTCCGATACAAGATATTACAGGAGATAAGGAGAATGGAATGAGCAGCATCCATTTTGTATTTGAAGGAGATTTTCTAAAATACCGGCCTCTTTTTCAGGAGATGTGTCCTCCGCCCTTGACCATAAAGAAAGGTTATATGCTGTGTTCCCAGTGTTCCACCAGGGGCTGGATGTACTATCTTCTCAGCGGCATCGCCAAGGTCTACATCACCACAAGCGACGGAAACGAGCGGATCATTGACTTTATGAAAAACGACACCCTTCTGGGCATGGACTGCATCAATGCCGCCCACAGGTCCGTGGTGACCATATCCAGCATCACAGATATGCAGGTTCTGCCTTTCACTCCTGAGATGCTAAAGAATATGCTCCTTAAAAATCCGGATCTGGGGTTCGACCTGGCTGTTTATTACGGAGAAGTGCTCCGGCAGGTTACCTACACCTGCGGCAATCTGGGAATCGCCGACCCCATGGGCCGCCTGGCCTCCTTCCTGCTGCTGTTTTTAGACACCCCGAACTATGAGGAGACACAGAAGATCGGGCTTACCCAGGAGGAGATCGCCTCTTTTATCAATCTTTCCAGAGCCCAGGTAGCCAAGATGCTGGGGATCCTGCGGCGTGAGGGGGCTATTGTCACAGGGAACCGGTATGTGACAGTGGTGGATGCGGGGAAGCTGAGGGAGTATGGGGCGTTTTGAAATGACTGTAAAAGACAGGAGAGAAAGGAAAAGAAAGATATGGAAAAAAATAGGAAGGCTTTGGAGAAAAAGCTTGGGAGCACTATGAGTGAGTTTAAGAAGTTTATTTTAAAAGGCAATATCATCGATATGGCGGTGGGCGTCATTATCGGAGGCGCATTTAGCAAGATCGTCACTTCCCTGGTAAACGATATCCTGATGCCGGCTCTGGGAGCGGTCACGGGAGGAGCGTCCTTCAACACATTGAAATATGTCATCCATCCGGCGGTCCTGGACGAGGCGGGCAATGAGCTGGCGGCGGAGGCCGCGATATTGTACGGAAGTTTTATTCAGAATATCATTGATTTTCTGATCATCGGTTTTTGCATGTTCTTTATGGTGAAGGCCATTGCCGCGGTGACGGCAAAGTTCCGCCACGAGGAGGACAAAGAGGCTCCGGCTCCGGCAGGACCTACGGCAGAAGAGCTGCTGACAGAGATCAGGGATCTGCTGAAAGAGAAGGAGTGACGGGCGATATTACGTACCGTTAGGAAGAGGCGGTCAGAGGGGAAGGAGCATTGGTGATTTGTCCTGTAAAATGTATGAAATGTAAATATAGAAGAAGGAAAGATAAGGAGAACTTCTGTATCTTATATCAGACTTTATGCAGACGGATTTATGGTTACTGCGGTATGAACTCATGGGATGGAGGGATGAGAATCAATAGAATCGGGAAAATTTAGGTGGGTGTCAATGGCTTTTTTGAAGTACCCCATGGATATGTTCATGTTGTTCTGGGGGCGGTATGGCTGGGGAGACAGGCGGATAATTTCTGTGACCAGGTTCTTGCCGCAGGCTGCCTCGTACATCGGGGTTACGTCTGTGAACATGGCTTCCTGGGCTTTCTGGCCGGACATGGCTTCCGTCAGAAGGTCCAGAAGGGGGAATTCTCCGGGCATCAGGGGGCGGAGGCCGGGCATGTCGGTGGCGGCCGCGCTGTCGCGGCTGCTGTCCGGAGACAGAGAAGAGGGCCTGGTACTGTTCCAGTGTTTTCCCCATCCCCTGGGACTCCTGCTGGGCAAGGCTGTTTTCTAAGTCAGAGAGGGCGTTGGAGAGGGAGTCCTCGATGGACTGGATCTGGGCCTGTGTCTCCTGGTACTTGGTGGAGTCAGGGTCATATACGCCCAGGAGAGCGGTGAGCATCTCTTTCTGGGCGGCCAGGTTCTCCAGCTGCCCCTTGGACAGGGAGGAGAGGGCCTGGTACTGCTCCAGGGTCTTGGAGACGCCGCCTGACTCCTGCTGGGCCAAGTAATTTTCCAGGTCAGAGCGGGCGTTGGAGAGGAGATCAGACTGGTGCTTCATCTGGTCTATGGGCATCTGGAGAATCGCCTCATTGTATTCCATCTGGCTCTGGATCAGGGAGGAGATCTGGTTGTCGATTTCCTGGATCTCCTGGCTGGTCTGTTCAAATTTTTCGGAGCCGTACTCATAGCCGGGGAGAAGCTTTTGTAATTTCTCCTGCTGTTCCAGGAGCTTCTTGATCTCCTCCTCAGACAGGGACATCATCTGCTGGAGCTGTTCAGGGGAGGGCTCCAGGCCCATGGCGGACTGTTCATCTAAGAAGTTCTGGAGGTCCTGCTTGATGTTCCGGAGCATGGCGATGTACTTGCTGACCCGGTCAATGGGAAGGCGCTTGATGGCGTCGTTCCACTCCGCCTGCTCGCGCTTACAGTCAGCGATGGACTGCTCGCATTTCGCAATCTGGGCCAGGAGGGACTGGTATTGGGCGGAATCCTCGTCGTCGATCTCGCTTAATTGTTCCTCCAAGTCGTCGATCTGGTCACGGTAGGAGTCGGCCAGGTCCCGGGAGCCGGAGATCATGTCCCGGTACATGCTCTTTGTGACAGCCTCACCGGAGGCCTCCGCCATGTTCAGCCTTGCCCGGGCGCTCTCCAGCTCAAGGGACAGAAGCTCCTGCTGGGCCTGGATGAGTTCTTCCTGGAGGCGAATCTGTTCCTGGATATGTTCCAGAGAATCCTGCTCGATCTCGTCGGTCTCTTTTAACTTGTCCTCGATCTGATCCCAGAAGTCTATGGCTTTTTTTCAGATTGTCGAGATAGTCCTTGCCGTAGACCTCGCTGCTGTACTCCTCCGCGTTGAGATTCTCGTTCATGAGCTTGGTGATATCCTCTCTGTGGAGAAGCTCCAGGATCTGGTTGATCTCCTCCTCGGGCAGGCCTTCCAAGATGTCGGTGACGGCCTGGTCGGAGAGGCCTGCCATGATCCTGGCGATATCCTCATCGTGGAGATCTTTGACAGCCTCCTTCCATGCGTTCCGGTAGGTTTCGGCAGCCTGCTTAGCGGTATTGGCCCGCTCTTTGTCCATCTCGATGAGCTGGGTGAGGGCCTCGGCACGCTTGTCGTAGGAGGCGGTCTCGTCCTCGGCCAGACGGGATAGGAGGTCGTGCTGGTCTTTCAGGGCGTCGCTCTTGCGCTGGTTCCAGTCGATGGTTTCGATGGTGGCTTGTTTCTCTATTTCTCCAGTGTTGAGGGCGGATCCACCTATCTTATCAAGAATTCCGCAGGCTTGATTAAATGTGTCCTCTATTTGAGAGATATTAATGTTCTCCATTTCGGTTTCGGCTTCTTTGTAGGTATGTACGAAATCCCATATGCCATACATCTTCCGCTCAGCCTCTTCGTCACTTTCCTCAAGGGCGAGCCTTTCCAGTTCTCTGTACTCTTTGGTGAAAGTATTGGTCTGAATATTGTAATACTTTTTCCACCCATCTTTTATTTTACCAAGAGTCTCCTGCTCAATTTTCATTTTAGCCTGGGCGTAAGTGCTGCAGTTCTCAAGATCAATTTTATAGTGTTCTTTAAAGGCAGTGATGGTCTCAGTGCTGGTCATGCCCATAGCGATGTAGAAAGCTTCGTTATATTGGTTTTTCGCGGTTAACGCCCTGACATAGTTGGTAAGGTCGGTCTGGTAATATTCAGATAATGCTTTATACAATTCATTGGAACTGACAACGCCAGCGCGTAATCCAGCTACCATGTCATTTAAGGGATCGCTTAACGCTCCCACGGAAGACAGTACGGAATCTGTGAGACCATCCGAATTCATGGCCTCTTTAAAATTATAAAAAATATCATAAGATTTTTGAACCGCGGAAAAAGCTTCACTGAGGGAAGGGGTAAGATTCACCGCGGCATCCGCAATGGACCCCAAATCTTTTTTGACATCGTCTGGGAGGCCCTCCCCAAGGGTGTCGTACAGGATCCCCAGGGAATTTCCGATCAATTCCTGTATCGCTTTCTCAAGATTTTTAGACTGCCCCTGTAACTCCGGGAACTCTTGAATGAGATCCGTGAGTCCCGGGTCCCCGCCGGAGCGGACCGTGGAGAGCGCCCCCTTGAGGGTGTTGATCTTTGACTGGAAATCGTCAATGGCTTTGGACTGCTCAGGGGTGAAACCGGAGAATGAGAGGGAAGAATTCTGTTTAGAGGTCTCCCCTAAATCTTGAGTTTTGTTTGATTCCGCTTCAGCAGATATCTGCTTTAATACCTCATTCGACTTGTCAATAAGACCGTTAAAAACTCCCTGCTTCTTTTGGAATGATTGCTGGGCGCGGCTGACATGTTGATCCCAATTTGCCGCGGAACCAATCAGTTTGTCAATATCCGCTGTTGCCTCGCCGGTGTGGAGGAAGTCCGTGATATCCCCTTCCGGTATCCGGAGGTTTGTGTCAACTTTAATCACGATCCTTTCTGTGTCGGCATCCAGGATATTTTGGGCGCCGTTTAAGGACTCCTGGATATAATTCGTCAGGGCATCGTCAGACATAACCTCCCCGCTTGGGAGCACAGGGGTGTAATGTACATACACATATCCGCCGGTCTGTTCATCACCCTGCCAGATAAACTGTCCTTTTATCTGGGAGGAGTCAACAATAGGCCTGACTGTTAAGTCAACATTTCCATACCTGCTTAAGGATTCCAGATCATTTTTCAGGTTTAGAAGCTGCTGGTCACTAATCTTGACTTGTTCCGATGAGAGAAAATCCGCCTCAGAAATCGCCTTGAAAAGATTCGGGAAAGAACGGAGGGTTTCCTCTGTCAATTCACCTGCCTCATACATCTCAATCAACTGGCTTTTTGTTAACTCGATCCCTTCTGTATCAAAAATACTGTCAAATTGGATCTGATTCCAGGAATTCGCGTCCGTGTATTGATAAATCGTTTTGATCATCTCATATACGGCGTCGTAAGTTTCAATGGTGTCTTTCTCAAAAGGTATTAAGATCGCCCCGGATTCCTTTTTGGCCATGGCTTTTCGGTAGGACTCTTCCAACTGCTGCCTTTTTTCCTCTAAGTCGGAAGCGTTATCCATTAAACGTTTAGATGCCGACTCTAACATGCTGCCGTATGCCTGCGCGTCATCAAGGAAGCTGTCTGTGTCTCCGCCGTTATTGAAAACGTTATGATAGTTTTCCCACGCCCGCTCTGATTTCTCTGATAGTTGAACATAGGAGGCGATATTTCCGGCAACATCGTTCTCGCCGCCAGGGCTTGGGACCTGTTTTTGGTTCACCAGTTCATCGATTTTGACTTTGGATACATCGGAATCCCCGTATTGCTTTTTAAAGGAGTCTATAGCTGCTTTGGCCGAATTTTTGGCAGCGGCGGCGGCTCTTTTTTCCTCAAGATCCAGCTGGATCCGGAGTTCCTTGGTGGCCTCCTGCAATCGTTCCAATTCACCTTTTTCCAGGTAAGTCAGCTTGTCTTTGGATAGAAGCTCGTCCAGCCTCTGTTCTTGTGATTTCAGCTCTGAGTTGATATTTTGGAGGCTTTGCTTAGCGGAATCATATTCCGAAGCGGCCTGTCTCATTTTCTCATTGGCATGGTCGATCTTATGGATATAGTTATCCACTGCGGTATAGGCGATTTGAATCGCTTTGCCGATCATGAGGCCAACGGCCATATTGCCCAGGGCGGTCAGTGAGCTGACTAAAAGGCCGCTGGCTTTTGTTAGGAGGCTTTGCTCCTTGATGGACTGCCGGATGGCGTCGTTATGGGCGATGGCGGATTGGCGGGCGTCTTGGTTGGCCTTTACCAGGTCCTCGCCGGTGAGCCGGGTGAGGTCTTCGGTGTTTCGGATGAGGTCAACAAGGTAGCTCTGACCAGAGTCCTTTAATGAAGTAAAATATCGGTCCCATGTTTCCGGATCCTGTAGGGATTCCACGGATTTATCTCGGATATCCTGGAGTATATCAGGGGCTTTCGTGGGATCTAACTTTGGGATAAGAGAATCGATATTGTGCTTATTGATAATCTCACCTAAGTTGTTTCTTCTCCAGTCAGCGTTATCAGCAGGTGAAGAAGTGAAAGCGGTTTTTAAAACGTTATTGAGCTTATCGGAAAAACTTCCTGGTTGCGCAAAAGACGCGGACACCTGCTTTCCCCATTCTGTGAAGCTCCTTTTATTAAACCCTAACTTGTCACGGATATCATTTGAGTTACTTTCATGAGTTTTGAAAATCGTACTATGTTTTTCAGGCTGTGGACGTCTGAGAACCATGATATATAGAAAGTTAGGAATATAATTGATAATGATTAAAATATATGATATTATAAAACAAAAAGGAGTGGTGGTCATGGCTAATGTCACAGTTTATTGTGAAAAATGTGGTGGTGTTTATCGCGTCTCCCCGGAGATGATAGCAGATGAAGTTTGTTTTACATGTCGTGAAAAAACTTTGAAACTGGTTCCGGAGAAGTACTGTGGTTGCGTTACGTTGAAAAAGGAAATGGAGGATGAGTTTTATGAAAAGCTTGTAAAAAGCTCCCCCACCTTTGACCAGTCATGCTGGGACAGAAGGATGGAAAATAGAAAAAGATCAGATGAGGAAAGGTATAAGAGAATGTCGGCGGAAAAGCAACAGGCCAACCTTCCCCGGTGCCCAACTTGCTCCTCCACAAACTTAAGGAAGGTTTCCACCACTTCAAAAGTAGTCAACACCGCGCTCTTCGGAATTCTCGGCACAAAGAGGCATAAAACCTTTCACTGCAATAACTGCGGATATGAATGGTAAAGATCGATCGAGCCATGTCATATCAATAACCCCAATCATTTTTAACATAATATTTAAACAAGGGCCTGGGTCTATAGGGCAAATCATGGTTCTCATGATTTGTCGAATTCCAGGTTATATATATATTTTTCGCCTTCTGACCAACCCCGGCGTCAGGGTTCCACATAACACGGAAGCGGGAGA
>CAMTAF010000070.1 GCA_947066955.1 uncultured Hungatella sp. | reverse complement strand
GCACAGTCATTTCCCACATCAGCAAGGTGAAACAGGGCAGGCTGAAAAAGCAGAAATATTTCAGGATTGAGATTGAGGAGGAGCTGGAATGAGACAAGCAGACGTACATGAGAAATTGGTCAGACAGCTGACCAGCGGCATGAACCTGGTGGACATCAAGGTCTATGCTGACGAGGACGGGGAGGTGGAGGCGGTGCTGCTGAAATACACGGACCCCAAGTATGGGAAGACAAGGGAGCCAGAGGACAGGGATCCCGTACCGATGTCTCCGGAACCGGAGAGGATCCTGACGTGCAGCCGTGACCGGATCCGCCGCGGCTCTGGTAACTGGACCGAGTAGGGGGAGGGAAAGAGATGAATAGGATCACATGGAAAACACCTGACGGCAAATGGGGATTGAAGAGCATCTCCTGGGACGAGATCGACCACAGGCTGACCGGGGCCCTGAGCAAGCTTCTGGCCTATGAGGAAACAGGGCTGAGCCCCGACGAAGTAGAACAGCTAATTGAAGCGCATGAGGAAGACGGGGAGCGGTCATGAAGGCGATCCTGAAATACCCGGGGAGCAAGTGGAGGCTGGCGAGACGAATCGTCAGCTGTTTCCCAGAACATCACAGTTATCTGGAGCCATACTTTGGCTCCGGGGCTGTCCTGTTTAACAAGCCAAGGTCGAACATCGAGACAGTCAATGACCTGGATGGTGACGTGGTCAATCTGTTTGAGTGGATCAGGCGGGATCCAGAGCGCCTGGCTTATGAGGTATACTACACGCCGTACTCCCGGCGGGTGTATGAGACGGCTTTCACGGCGGAGCCGGAGGACAGTTTAGAGAGAGCCGTGAGCTTTTACATACGCCTACAGATGGGGCACGGTTTTAGAGCGAATGAGAAGGCGGGCTGGAAGAACGATATTCAGGGCAGGGAGGGGGCTTACGCCGCCAGGGACTGGCGTACTCTCCCAGAGAGGATCCTGGAGGCGGCGGAGAGGCTCCGTGGAGTCCAGATTGAGTGCCGGCCCGCGGTTGAGCTAATCCGGCGGTTTAATTACCCCAACGTCCTGATCTACGCTGACCCGCCGTATCTGTTGGAAACCAGGCATGGCAAGCAGTATCGGTGTGAGATGTCAGACGAGGATCACGAGGAGTTGTTGGACCTTCTCTTGGATCATAGGGGCCTGGCGTTAATTTCCGGGTATGACAGCTCCCTGTATAATGACCGCTTGCGTGAGTGGCGCAGGGAGGAGGCAGTAAGCTATACCCAGGCGACAGGGAGGCGAGTAGAAGTCCTCTGGATGAACTTTGAGCCAGAGGGACAGCAGATGGAAATGATGCAGTAGGAGGAAATTTTATGAGGCAGAGACTAAAAGAAGCCCGCCAGAAGGCAGGCATGACACAACAGCAGATGGCGGATAGGTTAGGTTTGACATTGGGGCATTATCAAAAAATAGAGTACAATAAACTCAATGGTTCTTTTGAGGTTTGGGACGCCTTGGAGGACATTCTAAGGATACATCAACGGATACTCCGAGAGATTTCAGATAATCGTCACGACCCAAAAGGAAATCTGTTGGAACATCGAAAAAATCAGCAATAGACGATAGCAGGGCAAAGTGAGGTTCTCGTTCACCAGCTTCATAATTCTGGTAAGTCCGTAACGGAATATCAAGAGCGTCAGCGGTTTTTTGCAGAGTATATCCTCTACTAATACGGGTAGCACGAAGCCGATCATGGAACATAATATTTACCTCCTTAAAAAAACTCTTGACATATACTCAAATTGTACGTATTATAGACAAGAGAGTAAACACCCAATTTGGGTATAAAGGAGGATAATACAATGTCATTTACGGACCAGGACGAACTGCGGTTCCAGAGAGCATGTGAGATGTACCAGGAGACCCAGAAAAGAAAACAGAAGCTGCCAGAAAAAGACAAGCGGTTATTTGAGCAGTTGGATCAGTTGGAGATTGGGAGATATGCCGTAAGTTATCATACCCTTGTCATGATTGCGGAAGTGTATGATAACAATGCTGTGAATTCTTTTGACACAATTTTCAGATTGGGATTTTTGAAAGGGCAAAGGGCAGAAAAGGCAAGGCAGAAGAAAAAAGTCTGTAAGGGCTGAGAAAAGGAGGTTGTATAGAATGAACGACTTAAGGAAAGCAACAATAACCACCTTGGAGGTGGCTGAGATGATGGAGGTACCACATGGTGATCTCTTAAAAAAGATTGAGGGAAGAAAGGATAGAAAAGGCTATGTTCAGATAATGACTGAAGGACAAATGTCCGTGAGTGATTTCTTTATCCCTTCTTCCTACAAGGATGCCAGTGGTAAGGAGAACAAGTGCTACGAAGTGACCCGCCTCGGCTGTGATTTCCTGGCGAATAAGTCTACTGGGGAAAGGGGTGTGCTTTTCACTGCCCGCTATGTGAAACGGTTCCAGGAGATGGAAAATCAGGTGAAGCGAATAGCCTTAACGGAGCACCCAGGCGAGGTGGCGAATTTAATTAAACAGACCGCACGTCTGATGGAGAGGCAAAATTGTATGCCATATAAGGTGGCGGAAAATGCCAGGTTAATCTGTGAACAATATGGTATTGAGTTAGTATCTGATTTTGTGAAAGTTCCAGAGTATGAACAGCTGACCTTTGACGTTGTAACGAGATAGGGAGAGGGCAAAAACGCGGAGCAAGATAATGAAGAGTGGGTAGAGGGCTGTTTATTGATGGATTATGTATCAGGTCAATGTTTGATCCATGCAAGCAGAAACAGCGTAAACGAAAACGATAAGGTAAATGAAGTGGGCTGTTTGATATTCTTTGCATATAAGGTCAATCCCGAAACCGTCTGCCAGTACACCGGCCTGACTGATAAAAATGGCAGAAAGGTTTTTGAGGGAGATATCGTCAGAGATATATTCAATGCTTCTGTTGTTGGTGTTGTCAGATACGGAGAATATCGAAATACATTCAATGATGATGAACACGGCGGTCACGCTGGGTTTTATATCGAATGGAAGGAAAAACAGGATTTGTTGAGAAAAGACCTTGTATATTGGATAAACGAATCTGAATTTATCGGCAACATTTTTGACAATCCCGAACTGTTAAAAGGAAGCGACACAGATTGAAGATCACGCCAAGAAAACCCACAGACAAAGGCAGTTATCTGGCAATGCCTCTCGTGAGCAATGTCCCCAGGCCATCAGATAATTCAGCGCCAATTGGTTAAAAAGATTGAATCATAGCACACTTTACATTTGCAATACGATGAATGTCTTAAAAATTATGAGATTTAGAGGTATTGTGGAAAGGTAGGATAATATGGGATTAAAAGAAGATGACTGCTTTATGCCAGAAAAGGACAATCCTTATCCTCTTTGCATCGGACAGGACTTAGAGAAATGCAAGGATTGCCAGTTACGTGCAGATTGGGAGCCGGAAGACCCATATGGGGTAGATCGATGAATGGGATTATAGAGGTATGGCTTGTTTTGGTTCAGAGCCATTGGAAGACGGAAGATGCAGACCGTATATGAATGAAGGAACCATGGAAGTGTCAGAAATTATCGGAAACATTTTTGACAATCCCGGACTGTTAGAAGGAGATGATATGAATTGAAGATCACGCCAAGGAGCTCCACAGATAAGGGTGGATATCTGGCAATGCCGTTAGTAGAACATGTCCCCAGGCCGTCAGACAAGGCATGGAAGAAAACGATCTGCCCCAGCTGCGGCCGTGAATGTTGGGACAGGCCGCTTCCTGAGGGCTTCACAGAGGAGATGTTTGCCGGCAAGCGGTGTACCATGTACGCCTTGAAGGCAGCAGGATTATAAGGAGGATCCATGGCACTTACAGAGCTGATTAAAGAGATGGAGCAGCGGATCCTGGACAGCCAGAGCTCGGACCAGGAGGAGGTGACGGACCATGACGGAGAGGGAGATGACGCCAGCGGAGCACCTGGAGGAGTTCCTTAACTTTGTCCGGGAGTGCGGATCCAGATACCAGCTGGCCCATGACCTGGTTAACCGGGAGGATAAGAGGCTCCAGGATTTCGTCCACGAGATCGAGTTTGCCTCAGACGAGGACTTGTACCAGGCGGCTGCGGAGCTGCGGGAAAGCCGCAGGGAGCGCCGGAAGAATAAAGATGAGGTCAAATTATACGAGCTTCTGGTAAAATGCTTTTCTGAGAAAGGCCCCAAGGAGACGTTCAACAGGCTGGAGCAGCTCCTGGGGCAGCAGCGGAAGGAAGAAGAGTATCTGGCGAGTGACCGGGTGTATAAGCCGCGGGTGAAATGACTGACGGGAGGGAGGGGATAACATTGGACAAGGAAATACTGGTCCAGTATTGCGAGATGAAAGAAGAGATCAAGGATTTGCGAAAAAGGATCCAGAAGCTGGACCGATTTTTGGAAAACCCTCCTGTGGTGGCGGATATTGTAAAAGGGACCAGAAGGGACGGGACGATCGGGCCGATCAAAATCGCAGGGATCCCGGAGCCGGAGTATGTCCGCAAGCAGGGTATCAGAGAACGATACAGGAAGATGCTGGAGTTAAAGGAGGCAGAGCTTTTGGAGCTTACCTGCCAGGCGGAGGAATACATACAGGGAATAGAGAAAGCGGACTTAAGGATCATGTTCAGGTTGTATTATATTGATGGGCTTCCATGGGTAAAGGTTGCCGATACGATGAACCGGATGTTCCCAAAGAAAAAGGTGCCATATACGGAGGACAGCTGCCGGATGCGGAATAACCGATTTTTCGAAAAACTGTGAAAATGTTCAAAATGTTCGCTTCAAATGTGTTACAGTATAGACTGGAACAACTGAAAGCTGACCGATACAGCATTTTGATTTTCCAGCCCTCCCTACAGATACAGCAGCCGAGTGTCACAGCCTGGCTGCTGAATTGGCCCAGGTGGTGTGCCAGCATATGCGAAAACCACCTACAAAGCCTGGTTTCGGACTCTCCATCCAGACATTCCAGGTGGAAGAAGGCATCCTAGAGATAGGGTGTCTTTTTTTATAAATAAAAAAATGTTAGAAAATGGAGAAAAATGTTAGAAAATGGAGAAAAATGGAAGAAAGTAGTGTTTTTATATAATTTTTGTGCTATAATGTACACAAATAGTTTTCGGGAGTGTTATATGAAAAGTAAATCATTAAAAACGATATGGAAGAATATAATATTATTAGGGATTCCAGTTATAATAGCAGTACTTAGTGTGCTTTGCAGTTTACTGAATGAAACGGCTAAAGAATGGTTTGGTATTTGTGTGGCTGGAATTGTCCTTTTTGGACTCTTTTATATCGGTGCAGTAATTTATTATGCTAAAGAGGAAAAAGATAGAGAGAGTAAGATATCAGAACTTGAGAAAGAACTTGAAGAATTAAAATCGAAGTATGATATAAAGAGTCAGCAGATGGAAGATAAATACCAGAGTATTCAAGTAAAGAATGAGATTTTAGGTTATATCGTAGCCACTTATAAAGAAACAATACGAGGATATAGTGTAAGTATCAATGATATAGCAAACGATATTATAAACCATGGAGTAGCCGAGAAAAAGGATTGGAATATTGCTCAATTATGCGATACAATATGTAAAAGTTGTCGCGAGTTAATTAAAAAGATAGCCAAAGTGGAAGATAATATCAGTGTTGGATATATTTCAACATATATTAGAGGCAATGAGCAGTATGTAAATATGATTGCGCATTCAGATACTACAAAGCCCAATGTTTATAAATCAGAAGAATTATTAAAAGACTGTAGTTATTATTATGCATCTCTTATAAAACGCAATAATCCACAAATTAAGGCATTTGCAACCAAAGAAGAAATATTAAGCCATTTTAGGGCTCGGCATGATGATACTGATTTAAGTAAATATAGTCAGTATATAGCCCTTCCAGTAATGTGTGATGCAAATAAAATAATTGGTGTTTTGCAAATAGTAATAAAAAATGATTTAAAAGTGCGAGACACAGATAATGAATTAATTGGGCTTGCAGAAACATATGTTACACCTTATGTTTCTTTATTAGTACTTATTAATAAATTAGATAAGGGTTTATTTGCAATTCCAAATAGAAAGGAGGGGTAATATGGTTTTAGATTTAATTGAAGAGAATGAGGTATTAAATTTATCGTCAAGAGAATTCATTGAGGTTAGACCTGTAATGGCAATGAGCAAAAAGAACAGTATTCAGGAGGTAGAGAGGAGACAACGGCGGGAAACACGAAAGGTGATGGATGCTATAGATGAAATAGCAAAAAAAATAGCATTATCAGACTGATTCTTTTTTTGAGTAATAACTAAATATCGCGAAAAAAAGAAAAGAGATAGCTTTGGCCATCTCTTTTCTTTTTTCCAAAACCGACGAACAGGAGGTGAGCCGGCATGGCCAGAGCGCCGGATCCAAGAATCGAGCAGGCGAAGGCCATGTACCTAAAAGGCAGGAAACTCATTGAGATTGCGAAGGATCTGGACCTGCCGGAGGGAACGGTCCGCCGCTGGAAGTCCACCCACAAGTGGGAAAGCGAACGTTCGGATAGGAATAGCGAACGTTCGGTAAAGAAAAAGCAGGGCGCGCAGCCGGGAAACAAGAACAGCTCCGGCGGCCCGCCAGGGAATAAGAAAGCAGAAAAATACGGTTTCTTCTCGAAGTATCTTCCAGAGGAGACTCAGGAGATTTTTTCCGCTATTGACCAAGCGAATCCGTTGGATCTGCTGTGGCATCAGATACAAATCGCCTACACCGCCATTATCCGCGCCCAGAAGATCAGCTATGTAAAGGATCAGCAGGATAAGACCATTGAGAAGATTGAGGATAAAACAGGCAATGTCATAGGAGAGAAATGGGAGGTGCAGCAGGCGTGGGATAAACAGAATGAGTTTATGAAGGCCCAGGCCCGGGCCCAGGGAGAACTCCGGGCGATGATTAAGCAGTATGATAAAATGCTTCATGAAGATTGGGAAACCGTCAGCGAGGAGCAGAAGGCGAGACTCGCAAAAATTAAGATCGAAACCGAAAGGCTCCAAAAGGAAGGCGTCAGTGGAAATGATCTTGTTGACGACTGGATAGCAGGCATTATGGGAGATGATCCGGAAGGTGGCGGTGGCAGTGAATGTCAATGATGCAGGATTGCGCCGGCAGTTCTTTAAAGAACGGATTCCTATGTATCAGAAAGATCCTGTCCTGTTTGCAAGAGAGGTCCTGCGGTTCCAACCGGATCACTGGCAGCAGGAAACACTCACGGATCTGGCAGGGAATCCTAAGGTGGTCGTGAAATCCGGGCAGGGTGTTGGGAAGACCGGCATGGAGGCGGTGGCGCTTCTGTGGTTTCTGTCCTGTTTCCCATACCCCAGGGTTGTGGCGACAGCCCCGACAAAGCAGCAGCTCCATGACGTCCTCTGGTCTGAAGCGGCAAAATGGCAGGAACGCTCCCCTCTTCTGAAGAACATTCTCAGATGGACCAAGACGTATATTTATATGGCGGGCCATGAGAAGCGCTGGTTTGCCACGGCCAGGACAGCCACGAAACCGGAGAACATGCAGGGCTTCCACGAGGACAACATGCTGTTCATCGTTGATGAGGCCTCCGGTGTTGCGGACCCCATCATGGAGGCCATACTTGGCACGCTTACTGGAGAAAATAATAAATTACTGATGTGCGGGAACCCCACAAGGACTTCCGGCACATTTTTTGATGCTTTTCATACAGACAGGGCTCTCTATAAATGCCGTACCGTATCCTCCGCGGACAGTCCCAGGACCAATAAGCGGAACATTGATTCCCTTATCCGGAAATATGGCAGGGACAGCAATGTGGTCCGGGTCCGGGTGCGTGGAGAGTTTCCGGAGCAGGAGGATGATGTATTTATTCCCATCTCATTTTTGGAGTAGAGTATCAAGACTGAGATGTCGGAGGCTACGGCCAAAGCATTCGGAAAGTACCGGGACAGCGCCGGGAATCTCCAGCCGATCGATGTGAGCGGTGTGGAATTGATTGAGATCGGCTGCGATGTGGCCCGATTTGGAGATGATAAAACCTGTATTGGGTATCGGGTAAATGAGGTAGTCCGAATTTATAAGAAATACAACGGGAAAGATACCGTTTGGACTGCCAACGTGATAGCGCAGCTCTATAAGGAACTGAAACATCGTTTTCACTTCCAGGGGCAGATTGGTGTCAAGGTAGATGACGGTGGTGTCGGTGGCGGTGTCGTAGACCAACTGAGAAACTGGAAACGTTCTGATCCGGAAATGTTTGGAAGTTTGGCTATTTTAGGCGTGAATTTTGGGGTACCCATAAAACACCGGTATTATGCGGATTCGACTACTTATATGATGGGGGTAGTAAGGGATCTGATTGCTCCATTTGACGATTTTGGACACCCTCATGTGCCGGAGGTAATACTTCCGGATGACAGCGATCTAATCGGCCAGCTGTCTTGCCGGAAATTTGAGTTTGGAAGCAATGCAAAGCAGAAAGTGGAGAGCAAACAGGATATGAAGGACAGGGGGCTTTCTTCTCCGGATGAGGGTGACTGTATCCTGCTTGTATGCCTTCCAATGAGTTATAAAAAGAAGGGAGGGAAAGGCTGATGGATGAAAAGAAAGTGCCGGCGCCCCAGGTGTCTGTAAGAATCGTGAAATCGTCTGGCATGGGCGAGCCCACAGTATTTTACGCGGAGCGGAAAGTGGAAAAGTCGGACAAGGGTGAACAGCTGGATCCGTCCATGCAGATATCCGCTTCCAATTGGATACCGCATCCGATTGATATGCACGGTCTGAAAATGCTGGTTGATAATTCGACAATTCTGCCGCAGTGCATCAGGGCATACAAAAACAATATAGCGGGCTTTGGCATATCTGTGAGATACGCAGAAGATTATGAAGAAGAAACGCCGGAGATGAAGGCTGAATGGGACATGCTGAAGCAAATTATAGCGCTCCTCAATATGGATATGCAGACCAAGGAGGTATTTGAAAATGTAATCCGCGACCGGGAGACTTATGGGATATCCTACTGCGAGGTTATCCGGAACCAGGCACAGGAGGTTGTGGAGCTGCAGTTTATCGTCGATACGCCGTCCATAGATATGACATACCCGCTGCAGCCGTATGTGGATATGGAGTATTTCTATAAAGGGACGGCAATCAGCAGAAAAAAGAAGTTTCGGAAGTTCCGGCAGAATGTAGGCGGCAGGACAGTGTATTTCAAAGAGTTTGGGGATCCTCGTATCATGGATAAGAGGAACGGCAAATACATAAGTGAGGCAGATGAAGCTATTGAGATCGATGATCAGGCCAATGAGATTGTTGAGTTTCGGATTGGCAGCATGCCCTATGGAGAGGTCCGTTGGATCGGCCAGGTGCTTACTGTGGACGGGAACAGGCGGGCGGAGGTCCTGAACAACAATTATTTCCGTCATGGCCGGCACACGCCTCTTATGATCCTGGTTAAAGGAGGGACATTGACGGATTCGGCATTTGCTAAGCTGAAAGAGTACATGGAGGAGATCGAAGGAGAGAGTGGGCAGCACGCTTTTTTGGTATTGGAAACGGAGACCCTGGAGACAACAGATGCATTTACGGAACAGAAGCAACCGGAAGTGGAGATCAAAGACCTTGCCTCTATTCTGCAAAAGGATGAGTTGTTTCAGGAGTACCAGGAGAACGGCAGAAAGAAAACACAGTCCGCATTCCTACTTCCGGATCTGTATGTTGGGTATACCACGGATTTTAACAGGGCAACGGCGCAGACCGCAATGGAGGTTACCGAAAAGCAGGTATTTCAGCCAGAGAGGATTTCCCTGGCATGGGCCGTCAACCAGAAGCTGCTGAATGGCTACCGGTTCCGGTATGTAGAAGTACAGTTTGATGATCCGGATATTACCAATCCTGATGATATCCAGAAGATGCTGAACATTACCGAGCGGGCCGGCGGCCTGACGCCCAATACGGCAAAAGAGCTTACCTATAAGGTATTAGGGAAGGAAGGCTGTGAGGACTATGAGGGGGACTGGGGAGATATTCCCCTTGCGTATGCCAAAACGCTCTCACAAGGCCAGCAGGCGGATTTTGGAGCTACCCCATTAGGAAGCCTGACGGCACAGCAAAACGGGTCTGTAGGTCAAAAGAGAGAGCCTCAGGGGGCAGAAAGAGCGGCCACGAACGGAGAGATCGAGCAGCTTGACGGACAGATTCAAAAAGCAGCAGTTTATGATGCGGATATCATTCCTATTATGCTGGAAATCCGGAAAGCGCTGAAAGGATACCGGGAGAAAGCGGGTGAGTGATATGTCTGAGAAGTCAAATTATTATCAGGCGATTGCAAAAGCCCTCTTGTCTAACGCGGACGGTATTATCGGGGCGATAGACCAATACCTTGCCAAAGCCGATGAAGATCTTGCGGATTCGCTGGCTGATGAAGGTTATGCAGACGCGGAGGATACCGTTGACGCTATCAACACCATGCAGGATGAGGTTGCGGAAACCCTCCAGAACCAGACAGCCGACTTTGTGGCAGCCCTTGAGACGGCAGCCGGTTCCGAGTGGACGGATGCGCAGCAGGCAGTATCTGAGATGATGGACGGAGACGATATCGCGGAGCAGGTGGAAGGCGCAGCGTCAGATATGCTTCAAACGCAGATCCCCAAGCTGGCCAACGTATATATGCAGGAGACGGACGGGGAATTGGTGGTTGATGTCATACGGAAGAGAACCCAGAGCTGGATTGCCTCGTGGAGCCAGCGGTTGGGGGAGCTGATGAAGATAAATACCCATCAGCAGCTGACGGATATGATTCAAAGCACCATAGATAAGGGAGGAAGTATTGAAACGCTTATACGGAAAATAAGGGAGGGAGACTGGCGGAATGAGTATTACCAGGCAAGGCGGGTAGCTGTTACCGAAGTGCTGCGGGCGCATTCGGTTGCCAGGGAAGAGGCGATCCAGCAAAGCCCATCTACGGACCGGAAGGAATGGAGGCATACCGGGGCGCGTAAAAACAGGCCCCGCCCGAATCATGTGGAGATGAATGGCCAGATTGTGCCAAAGGACCAACCGTTTGAATTGAAAGGAAGAGATGGAGTTATTTACCATCCAATGTACCCTAGGGATCCAATCCTCCCTGCCAGCGAAACTGTTAATTGCCATTGCGTCCACAGGGGAATTGCGGCGGATGATGCCCTTGGAATGAGTCTGGAAGAACGGCGGCGGCTTCAGAAAAAATATATTGAGGAGGATGACGGCGCATGGAAGAAGGAACTGGATAAACAGAATAAGGCAAAAGCCGGAATTACGCCATATTCCGCACTGGAAAGCTTTAAGGAAAAGACGCGGGAGGAGCAGGTCAAGTATCTTGGGAAAGCGAAAATGGTTCTTTATGACGCCGGGCTGATCGACAGTGATGAAATGCTGAAAAAGGTCAAAAGATCCACGTTGCAGGAATTGAGGGAAGATGGTATATTTCTTGTAGGAAGTTCCGCTGTAAGGCACTCTACCGTGGGTGATTTCTCTAATCTGGCAAATCCGAAAAAGCCGGCAGGCGGACGCAATGGCGGCAATATGACAGGCGGAGGCCATTCACAGGCGAATCTTGATGAACTATCAAGCCGGGGAATTGCGTATAGTGTCGAAAAAACCTATGACAACGGTGTCCGCATAGGTGGGGTGGCAAATCATAAGGCACCGGAAAAAAGGCTGGGGCAGTCAGGACAGTCTTGGTTTCCGGAAGATTGGGATTCTGAGGAGATAGTAGTAGCGGGAACGTATACGGCAAACCGACCGGGGAGAACAAAGGTGCTCTATAACGAATCAGAGGAAATTGTGGGATATGAATTCTATCAGGAATACAACGGGGTAACTGTTGGAGTTTTTGCTGATGGAGGGCGAAACATTAAAACCATATTTCCAGATGGGATGCAGCGGAATATTAGAGGAGATGATTGGGATGGATACGAATAGGCTGGAGGAACTTGTCAAATGGTTTCGGACCCATGATGGGAAAGTTCTGTGTGAGATGGATTGGAACAAATATTTTGTAATGCCCCTTATGGAAGCCTTTGGGGAGAATGTAAGTGAGATCTTGGTTTACTTGGACAAGATGAAAGTGGAAGATCTTAGGACTATTTCAGGAGTATTTGAGGACATTTACCGAAAATTTATGACGGATGATGTTTACAATGCGCTTGGAGAACTGGAAGATAAAATTGCATAATGGATTCTGAAAGAGGCATCCGGAAGGGTGCCTTTTTGTTGCACTTTTTTTGAAAGGAGGTATGAGATTATGCCGCGGATTGCGAAAGCATACGCGATTACAGACGCAAAGATCAGTTTTGTGTCCCTGGTGGGCAAGGCCGCGAATAAAAAGCAGTTTCTGATTACCAAATCGGAGAACGGGGCCGCAAGCTTCTCCACGTTCGGGCGGATTCTGAAAGCTGACGCGGACAGCCACTTTGTGACTGGAATCGTGTATGAACCCATGGTGGAGGATAGCCAGGGCAATTACATGACTGAGGAGGAAATTACAAAAGCCGCCTACTGGTTTGCCAAGAACGGAAACCAGGTGGACCTGCAGCACTGTTTTCAGAAATGTGACGGCGCCGCTGTGGTGGAATCCTACGTTGCAAAATGTGATATGGAGATCGAAGGCGAGGCCATCAAAAAAGGCACATGGATTATGACAATGGAAATCAGCGATACCGATGTGTGGGAATCTATACAGAAAGGGGATATCACGGGATTTTCCATGGGGGGAGTGGGAGTGTATTCCGAGGAGGATGTGGAACTGCCTGTTGAAAAGCGGGAAGAGCCAAAGGGATTATTCCGGCGTCTGGCCAAAGCAATGGGTTTTGATGTTGTGGAGAAAGGAGCTGTGAAGGCAAATTTCCAGCGCGGGGTAAAAGAAGACAATTTCTATTCTGCGTGGTATGCCCTCAGGAGTACGCTGGAAGGGAATTTCTATAATCCGGACACAGGCGTGTGGGAATGGGGCTATAACTCTGATGAAAGCACCATTCGGGAGGCGTTGGAGGATTTCAATGATATCGTCACACAGCTTCTTACTTCTGATGGAAGTATCGTGAAATCATTGGAAAAGGCCGCAAAGGCGGCTCCGTCCCCCGTCCATAAGGAGGGGAAGAGCCTCAGCGCAAAGAATCTAAGTGCCATCAAGGGCATTTATGATACGCTTGGTTCATTTCTGGCAGATTTTCAAGAGGAGCCGGCGGATACAAATAATGTTCAGAAGGAGGATGTTGATATGACGGACAGTGAAGTAAAAGCAGCAGTGGCCGAAGAGGTAAAAAAGGCCATGGAGCCCATTACAAAGCAGCTGGAGGCGATTGCCCCAGTAACAAAGGGGGAGGGCGGCAATGAGCATCCGGCGCCTGGAAACGCTACGCCTACTGGAGATATGACAGCCGATACAATCGCAAAGATGGTTGGAGAAGAGATCCAGAAGGCACTGGAGCCCGTAATGAAAGCACTGGAACCCGTGATGAAAAGCCGGGCGCTTCCCGGGAATCTCAATGATGCGGCTGGATCTATCCAGAAGGAAGCGGAAGAACCCCACTACATGACGGGCATTTTTTAAGAAAAAGGAGGAAAATAACGATGCCTACGAATGCAGCAATTATCAATAAGGCCAGTACAATCCAGACCGGCAGCCTGAACCACGGACTCTTAAATCCGGAGCAGGCAAGAAAATTTAGCCAGCAGACGTTCGAAGCGACAAATCTAGGGCCGCTGGTAAGACATGTCATGAGAACCGCAAAAAGCGGCGAGATTGACAAGATCGGCATTGGTTCCAGGCTGCTCCGGGCCAAAGTTGAGAATAAGGACGATGGGTACAGGGCAGGAGTGACCACCAGCGCGATCGAATACGCATGCAAGGCGGTTCGCTTGCCCTGGGAGATTACTGAGGAAACCCTCAGGGAGAATATTGAGGGGCAGCAGTTAGAGGCCATTATTACCAACCTTATGACAAGGCAGCTGGGTGTTGACCTGGAGGATATTTACTTAAACGGGGATGAAGAAACACCATCTACGGATAAGGACTATGATTTCCTGAAGCTGAATGATGGTTGGATCAAGCAGATCAGTGACGGGGGCCATGTGTATGATGCATCTGGTGACAGCACTATGACCCTGGACATTTTCTATAAGACGCTCCAGCAGCTGCCAAATAAGTACAATAACGGAAGGCTCCGCTGGCTGATGTCTCCCAAACGTGCGCAGCAGTGGGAGCTATATCTGCTGAACAAGGTCGTTGAAAAGGGCGGCGCAGTCCCGGAGAATGTATATACTTCCCCGGCAAAGATCAAAGCAGTCGAGTGCCCGTCCATGAGCGATAATAAAATATTGCTCACGGATCCCCAGAACCTGGTAGTGGTCAACACCTATGACATGAAAATCCGCAAGACCACCGAAGGCAGGGAGGCGATTATGCAGGATAAGAGGTTCTATGTGTGCCATCTGGACTTTGATGCGATTATCGAGGAAAAAGATGCAACGGCAATCATTATCAATCTGCCTTCATTGAACTAAGGAGGAGCCATGAAAAAATTAAAGTTAAAGAAGGGGCTTTCTTATGCCGTGAAAGGATTTTCGTGTGTAAAGGGGGCTGCTTTTGAAGCGGCTGATGGCCTGGCGGAAAAGCTGATGAAAACAGGCCGCTTTGAGGAGGCCTCCGGTGAGGAAGCCGGCGGAGGGCCAGGGAAGGCGCTGTCGGCAGATGATATTGCCGGAATGAAAAAAGAACAGCTGGTTTCGCTGGCAGCAGAGTATGGGATCAGCCTTGAAGACTGTAAAAACAATGAGGAACGGATCGGAAGAATCCAGGGGGCCCTCGGTTTAGCCAGTTTTGTGCAGATGGGCTTGGAAAATTAAGAAGGGGGGGAAGGGGTAATGAAGTTAAATCCGTATGATTTCGGAGCGTGCGGCATGGTTCAGATGTTCCATGGCGGTACCGTAAATTTTGATACCGATGGGATTGCAGAAGGCGTGGCCATCTGCAGAATTCCCAAGGGGACATTTATAACGAGAGCCGTTGCAGTGGTGAAGACTGCCTTTAACGCCGCAACTACTAATGTTCTGACGGTTGGGTTTAAGGACGGTAAGAACGAGTTTCTCGCTTCCACCGATGTGACTGCAGGCACCGTGGGCGTCTATAAAAAGGAGCTGTTTGTGGAGGGCGGAAATAATATGGAGGTGTACGCACAATTTACACAGACAGGTACCGCTGCCACTGCCGGATCCGCAGAAATCTATCTTGAGGTGGTACCCGGGCCGGAAACGTAGGGGGTACTGCATGAAAAGACCTTGGATTGAGCCAAAACAGATTCGGGATTATACCTCGTCTGCAAAGGTTGAAGCCAGAACCGATACCCAGCTGGCCTATGACATAGCGAGGGCAGAGAAATATGTGATATTTCATACCCATAACAAATTTGATTCAGAGGAATATGAGAATGAGCTGCCATCGGATGTGACGATGGCAGTGATCCTTCTTGCGGAGGCATATGCAAAGCAGGCGATTACGCAGAAAGACGGGGTAATGAGTTCGGAAACCTTCGATGATTATTCGTATACGGTTGACATAGGCTCTGATATTGCGAACGGCCTGGGACTTGGGGCGATGCTGAAAGAATATGTCCTGCCGGAAGACCAGGGGAAAGTAGTTATGAAGCTGCGGAAGCTGTAGGAGGTGCTGTATGCCGTTTGAAAATTTGCTGGATCACAAGTGCGCTATTTACCATATGAAAAAAGATGGGAAGAATCTGGGGTATGGGATAACCGAGGAGGCGTTTTCCTATCCTGCGGAGCCGGACGAGGCTGATATCCCATGTCATTTTAATGTATCAGATACAGGGACGCTGAACCAGACAGAGGATGCCAACGAATATACGGTGGTCGGGAAGCTAAATCTGCCATGTGGGACGGATGTTCGGGTGAATGACAAAATCATTGACCTTTGTAGCGGGATTTCCTATTATGCGGAAGTTCCGAGAAATATCCGGGATCACCATATAATCGTGCAGGTCCAACGGAAAGGGAAGGTCAGGGGGGCGATTTAGTGGCAGGAAAATATGTGAGCATAGATACTACGGAGCTGAGACAGTTTGTGGAGAAGTTGGAGAAAGCTGGGCGTGGCGGAGAGTTCAAGAGGGAACTTGCAAAGTATGTGGATTCACTTGGAGTAGATTTCCTTGCTAAAGCGCAGGATTTTGCCATACTTCGTGAAACTGTAGATACCAGAAATCTTGTAAGCAGTCTTGAAATTGGAAAGGAAGGAAATGTTTTTATTTCTGGAGAAGATGGTTTGCGGATTGAAGTAGGCACTAATGTGGAGTATGCATCCTTTGTGAATGATGGACATTGGCTGAATCCGAAAGGTGTAGATATGCGGTGGGTTCCAGGACACTGGACGGGACCGCCGGGGGATAAGAACGCAAGGTTCATTTATGAGCCAGGTGCTAAAACAGGGATGCTGTTAAAACAGAAGTGGATAGAGGGCAGCCATTTCTTCGATGATGCAGTAAGGCACATGGAAACGGATGTGATACCTAAGTCTATGGAAAAAAAGATGCAGGAATGGATTAATAAATATTTTTCGGATTTTGTATAGCTTGTGAGGTGGGGATATGCTGGAATATGAGATTGCAGCAATTTACTATTTCGTGGCCGGCATCATCACGGCGCAGCCATATTTTGAGGAGGTGCCGGTGGATATGCTCCTCCCCTGTGTGTTCTATCCTACCCCGGCCCCGGCAGCATCCGGATTCTCGGTAAACGCTTTTATGACCGAGTTTGCCATGTATATCAAATTTATGGATCATTCCACAATGGCGGCTTATGAAATGGGTGAAAAGGTTTTCCAGGCAATTATGGGGAACCGGAGGAAAGTGCCGCTGGTGGATGAAAACGGAAAGCGGACCGGCAAGAGTTTTCGTGTAAACATGCCGAAGCTCAAAAAAATTGAGAATGGCGTGTACCAATTGGAACTATCATGGGACCGCTACACCCGGTACAATGCGAAAGAAGTTCCCCTTGCCAGATATATTTTTATGAATGGACTACCAATAGGGAAGGAGGATTGACATGCCTAAAGGGAAAATTGCCGATGAAACTGCGGTGAATCGGGCAGCAGAAAAGCCTGAAAAAGTTTCTGCCCAAAGAAAATTTCCGTATGAGGTGCTGAAAGAAAACTGCATGAAGCTGTTCCATGTAACATCCAGTACTTTCATCGGGGCAACTGCTGGTAAGGAAAATGGTTCCTATTCCATCGCGGAGATGGGGCTCCTGATCGATGGATGGCTAAAGAAGGAGGTAAAAAAATAATGGCTGGTGGAAATTTTGACATCAATGTGGGGAAAACCAGGCCCGGGACCTATGTCAATGTAAAGTCCAAGAGGCAGCAGAAAGCAAAGGG
This sequence comes from uncultured Hungatella sp., assembly GCA_947066955.1. Classification (GTDB taxonomy): domain Bacteria; phylum Bacillota; class Clostridia; order Lachnospirales; family Lachnospiraceae; genus UBA3402. The sequence goes on along the minus strand of CAMTAF010000070.1, from coordinate 1,907 downwards.
TTCATCTCGCGGTATTGCGGTGATCCCTTTTGTCGGATATGACTGGGGGCCTAATGGGGAATTTATTAAACTATCGGTGGATTCCCCAGATGCGTACCTGCATAAGCTTGGCAGAAGCATTTATGATGCCAATGATTTCACATTGATGGTACGTGAGATCTTTAAGAATGCGGTTACCTGCTATGTCTATATCATCAATACCGGAACTGCGGCGCAAGCAACTACGGAGGACGGTCTGACAGTGACGGCGGTCTATCCTGGCGCCAGGGGCAATGACCTTTCCGTCGTATCTACAGAGAACGTGCTGGGCGGGTTTGATGTAACTGTCTATATGGGAACAGAGAAGGTAGAGAACTATGAGGGGCTGGAAACCTTCCAGGACCTGATTGCGGCATCGGCAGGCAGGTATGTTACCTTTGGGGCAACTGCCGGGGAGACTGGGCTGAAAGCAATCGCCTCTTTACGGTTGGAGGGCGGAAGTAATGGGACAACGGAGAATTCCGCCGTTACCGGATTTTTGGATAAGGTGGAAAAAATAAGGTGGAATACCATGTGTTTTCCGGTTACAGAAGCCACTCTGCAGACGGCATGCATCACCAAGATCAAAATGCTGCGTAACAGTGTCGGGAAATATGTTCAGGCGGTTCTTCCAAACTGTAAGGCTGATTTTGAGGGTATCATCAATGTGACCAATTCTGTAGTTTTGGATGACGGGACAGAGGACGGGAAGCAGCTTACGGTCGCCCAGGCATGCGCATGGGTAGCGGGGGCAACAGCGGGGGCTTCCAAGACCCAATCGAATACTTATGTGGAGTATACTGGGGCGGTTGATATCGTTGGCGTGAAGTCCAATGAAGAGGCAATCGAGGCGATCAAGAATGGGGAGTTCTTCTTTTCCCGCTCTGATGAAGATAAGATTGTTGTTGAATATGATATCAATTCCCTCCACAATTTCACCGAGGACCGCACTTCCGATTATGCGAAAAACCGTGTCATCCGCGTATATGATTCCTTTGCGGAAGACTTGCGCCTGAACATCCCTCCGAATAAGTTTAATAACGATCCGGACGGGTGGCTTATTATGGAGGGGCTGGGCCGGGAGATGCTGATCTCATATGGTCCGGTTTCCGGTGGAGGGGACGGATCGATCAAGAATATCAGTCTGGAAGAGGACTTTTATGTGGACCAGGGCCGCAGCCGGGGAGACGAAACCTTTTTTAATGTCGGCCTGCAGGCGGTAGACTCTGCCGAGAAGCTGTACTTTTCTGTTTCCACACGATAGAAGGAGGTGTAAGAAAAGATGTCAGAAAATACCAAGCCCCTTAGCGCTGTTGAGGGCAAGGCGTATATTAACGGCGTAGAAGTAATGGACTCTGTAAAGATGACAATCCGGTTTGTCCCTAAGGTGGCGAGCTACCGTATTGTCGGGAAAAAGGGGACGCACCGGCGCTGGGTTGGCTATGACATTACCGGCACGCTGGATGAATACAAGACCACAGCCCGGTATGAAAAGATCGTAAAAGAGTATATTTCCAACGGGAAGACGCCGGAGTTTACGTTCCAGGGAATCCGCACAGATCTGGATTCGGATTACTATGAGACAGTGGGGAGCGAATCGGTAACAGTAACAGGCGCCGTGATTACTGGCGAGATTCCGCTCCTGGACATTGATACCGATGGGGAATTGGTCAAGGAATCCATTGCGTTCGGGGCGAGGAACGTGGTCTAAGCAAAGGGTAGGACAGGCTTTCTGTGCGCCATGTCCTGCCTGTTTCTTGTTAAGATAGTGGTTAACCCGTTAACAGGTTTTTCATCATGCTACAGGCCCAAATAGAGGTTCGTAGGGATAAAACTAGTGTATAGACACGATGATATTTAGCTTTACTACTGCCTTTAAGAGACAGTAG
>CAMTAF010000069.1 GCA_947066955.1 uncultured Hungatella sp. | reverse complement strand
GAGAGTTCCTGAACATGGCAATGAAAGAGGCCGTGATACAGGAATATATCAGGGTTAATCCGATACCCGCGACGAAACCATATCCAAGGAGAAAGCCAACGATCATTATTTTAAACAAAGCGAATGTGAAGAAACTCCTGAAAGCTGCCTGCGATAGCGGATGGTATCTGGAGATCCTGCTCGGACTGTTCTGTGGATTGAGAAAAGGTGAGATCTCAGGCTTGAAATTTGGAGATTTTGATGCGGAAAACAGGACAATCTATATTCGGCGGCAGATTACATCGAACCCTGTTATTCCAAAGGGTGAAAGTAAAATTCAGACATATGAGGTCATAGAGAAACCGCCAAAGACGGATAACAGTTACCGCTTGCTGCGGATACCAGAGGCTGTTGCAAAGGAAATTGAAAAAAGAAGAACTCTGGTTGACGCAAATAAGCTGCAGCTCGGTGAACAATATTTTGACCACGATTATATTTCGTGCCAGGAAAATGGCCTGCCCCACTCAACTGCCGCTATGAACAGCGCTTTGACAAAATTATGTTCCAGAAATGGGCTGCCCCACATTACAGTTCATGGGCTGAGACATATGTATGCGACAATATTGGTAGAACAGAAGGTTCCCCTGATTAAAATATCTGCCCTGCTGGGGCATGCAAGTGTTAATACAACGTTTGAATATTATTGTGAAGTCATGGATGAGAATGAGCAGATCATCACTTTTATGAACAATATGTTTATTCCAGAAGGGGGTGTCACGGCATGTTAGATCTTAGCCTGAAAAATTATGTCGATTGGAGAGTGGCACAGGTAATACCTGTGCGCTCCGGCTTCGGCTACAGGATATTTTTGAAATATCCGGACGGGAGCGAGAAAACACAGCAGAAGTCCGGATTCAAAACAGAGAAAGAAGCAGTTAAGGCAAGGGAGAAGACCATCGCAGAATTATATAATGGTACGTTTGTTGTGTACGCAAAGGTTCATGTGGCTGATTTTATGATATTCTGGCTTGAAACGGACCTTAAAAAACGCACTGACAGTTACGAAACTTACTATAATTATTGCGGAATAGTAAAAAATCACATCATTCCCATTCTGGGTAAGAAAAAAATGATAGATGTTACCCGCGGAGATGTTCAGAAATTGTTTAATACCAAGGCAGGCTATTCGAGACCGATAGCAGAGCTGGTAAAAACAATCATGAATGTCTCTTTTCGTTATGCGGTAACGAACAAGGTGATCCAGACAAGTCCGGTGGATGGAATAGGGCTTCCCAAAGCAGAAAAGCCGCAGCAGAGATCAGGCTTCAGGACCCGAAAGATCGATACACAGAAAACACTGACTATGGAGCAGATTTTAATTTTGCTGGAAAAAAGCAAAGATACCCCGATCCATATGCAGGTGATGTTTAATGTGCTTATGGGGCTTCGAAGATCCGAGATAAATGGTGTAAAATATTCGGATGTGGATTATATCAACCGCACTTTAAAAGTGGAGCGCCAGCTGGGGAGAGTACATAACACAGCAAAAGAAGACTTTGCTCCAAAAACCTTTACGAAACAGGAGGTTGGATTAAAGACAAAGTCCAGTTACAGAGAAATTCCGATTCCTGATTACGTCTTTGAGGCGATCCTAAAGGAACGGCAGGTGTATGAGAAAAACAGAAAACGCAGAAAGAGAGAGTTTCAGGATCTGGACTATATCTGCTGTTCCAACCTTGGCAGGGCAAGGAGCAAAGGATTCCATTGCAGGTATTATAAGCAGCTTCTTGCTGAAAATGGCCTGCCGGACATCCGCTGGCATGATCTGCGCAGCACATACTGTACGCTCCTGCTGAAAGAGTCATTCAATCCAAAGGCGGTATCAAAACTCATGGGACATGCAAAAGAACTTATAACAATGGACGTTTATGCTGATAATAGAGGAATCATAGCGGATGGCGTACCGGAAATAGAAGAGTATATGAAAGAGGTATTACCGAACCTGGAAGAGATAGAAATCTTTAAAAAGGAATTGCTGGAGATTGTGGTAGACGTAACGGAATTTCTTCCGGATGCGGGATGAAAAAGAACAAAAGTTCGATTTTCCATCTATACAAATTTCGTGATCTGTGGTAAGATAAAAAAGTTCTTTCAGTGCTGTTTTGTCCGTATGGAATTACTGAGGTACACTGAGTTGCAAAAAAGGCAAATTGTGAACAAAATTCGTCGTGGGCCTGTTTTGCTCCATTTTGAAAAATTGCCACGACGAAAATGAAATGTTCCACGACGAATTTTTGGCTGAGAGGCGTCCTTTTTTACTATGAAATCAGAGGTGAGCATTTGTGCAAAATGAACAAAAAATCTTCAAACTTCACTCAGAATACCAGCCCACCGGCGACCAGCCGCAGGCCATAGAAGCCCTGGTCAAAGGGTTCAAAGAAGGCAACCAATTCCAGACTTTACTGGGGGTTACGGGTTCCGGCAAGACCTTTACTATGGCGAACGTGATCGCACAGCTGAACAAGCCGACTTTGGTAATCGCGCACAATAAGACATTAGCGGCACAGCTCTATGGCGAGTTCAAAGAGTATTTTCCGAGTAACGCGGTAGAATATTTTGTCTCCTACTACGACTACTACCAGCCCGAGGCCTATGTCCCCTCCACGGATACTTACATCGAGAAGGACTCGGCGATCAATGACGAGATCGACAAGCTTCGCCACTCTGCCACGGCGGCTCTGTCGGAGAGGAAGGACGTGATCATCGTGTCCTCGGTGTCCTGCATCTACGGACTGGGCAGCCCCATCGACTATCAGGAGATGGTGATTTCCCTGCGGCCGGGCATGGAGAAGGACAGGGACGAGGTGATCCATAAGCTCATTGATATCCAGTATGACAGAAACGACATGGACTTCCACAGGGGGACCTTCCGGGTGAGAGGGGATGTGGTGGAGATCTTCCCGGCCTACTCGGGGACAGAGGCTTACCGGGTGGAGTTCTTTGGGGACGAGGTGGAGCGCATCACCCAGATCGACGCGCTTACAGGGGAGGCTAAGGCGCAGCTTGGCCATATAGCGATCTTTCCGGCCTCCCACTATGTGGTGTCAAAGGAGAGGCTGGAGGAGGCAGCAAAGGGGATCCTGGAGGAGATGAAGGAGCGGGTGGCTTATTTTAAGAGCGAGGACAAGCTGCTTGAGGCCCAGAGGATTGCGGAGAGAACCAATTTTGATGTGGAGATGATGAGGGAGACAGGAGTCTGCTCCGGCATCGAGAATTATTCCAGACATCTGACCGGGGGAAAACCGGGGGAGCCGCCTTACACGCTGATCGACTATTTTCCTGATGATTTCCTTATTATTATTGACGAGTCCCACATAACCCTGCCTCAGGTGAGGGGCATGTACGCGGGGGACCGCTCCAGAAAGACCACTCTGGTGGACTACGGCTTCCGCCTGCCGTCGGCCCTTGACAACCGTCCCTTAAATTTCAGCGAGTTTGAGAGCAAGATCGACCAGATGATGTTTGTGTCCGCCACGCCCTCGGAGTACGAGGCCGGCCATGAGCTGCTGCGGACCGAGCAGATCATCCGGCCCACGGGCCTCCTGGACCCGGAGATCTTCGTCCGGCCGGTGGAGGGCCAGATCGACGACCTGGTGGGGGAGGTGAACCGGGAGGTGGAGAAGAAAAACAAGGTTCTGGTGACCACCCTGACCAAGCGGATGGCTGAGGATCTCACGGACTATATGAGGGAGGTGGGGATCCGGGTCAAATATCTCCACTCGGATATTGACACGTTGGAGAGGGCGGAGATCATAAGGGACATGCGCCTCGACGTGTTTGACGTTCTGGTGGGCATCAATCTTCTGAGAGAGGGTCTGGACATCCCGGAGATTTCCCTGGTAGCCATCCTGGATGCGGACAAGGAGGGGTTCCTGCGCTCTGAGACCTCCCTGATCCAGACAGTGGGCAGGGCGGCCCGCAACGCGGAGGGGCATGTGATCATGTATGCGGACACTGTCACAGACTCCATGCGCCGGGCTATCGACGAGACGGAGAGAAGGCGGAAGATCCAGCAGGAGTACAATAAGGAGCACGGCATCACGCCCACCACTATCAAGAAGGCGGTCCGGGATCTGATCGCCATCTCCAAGGCAGCGGAGGCGGATCCCAAGGAGAATGAGAAGGATCTGGAGTCCATGGATGCGGGCGAGCTGAACAAGCTGATGAAGGAGCTGCAAAAGAAGATGCACAAGGCTGCGGCGGAGCTGAATTTTGAGGAGGCGGCGGTCTTAAGAGACCGGATGCTGGAGGTGAAAAAGATGCTGCTGGAGCTGGAATGACCGGGATGAAGCCGAGGCTGAATCCGGGATCGGAGCCGGATCCGGAAGATGAATCCAGAACGATAAAAGATATTGACAATTATTCTCAATAAGAGTATGCTCATGGTGATGAACAGACCATATCCGGATGTGCATCAATGATCAGAAGGAGGTTCAGCCATGAAGCTGAATGAGGGAGAGATAGGGAAAAATTATGTGGTGACAGGGGTTCTGGCGGAGAAGAGGATTGCCAGGCGCTTGGAGGCTTTGGGAGTCAACGAGCGGACTCCTGTCACTGTCTTGAATAAAAAGGGGAGCGGGAGCCTGATTATCAAGGTGAGAGGGACCCGCCTGGCCCTTGGCAGACAGATCGCGGAGGGGATCACGGTGGAGGAGGCGAGGATGCGATGAGCAAAGATAATTGTCCCATTACAGTGGCATTTGTGGGCAATCCTAACTGCGGGAAGACCACTCTGTTCAATGCTTTTACAGGGGCCAAGCTGAAGGTGGCCAACTGGCCGGGGGTGACGGTGGAGAGAGTGGAAGGGGAGACCAGCTACGAGGGTCATCCCATACGCGTTATCGACACGCCGGGAGTCTACAGCCTCACGTCCTACACCATTGAGGAGATTGTTACCAGAAAATGCATTGAGGAAGAAAACATCGATGTGATCATCAATGTGGTGGACGCTTCCTCCATGGAGAGAAACCTTTACCTGACGCTGCAGCTTCTGGAATTGAAAAAGCCGGTGATCCTGGCCCTGAATATGATGGACATCGTGGAGGAGCGGGGCATGGAGATCGATCTCCACCGCCTGCCTGAGATGTTGGGGCATATCCCGGTGGTTCCCGTGTCAGCGAGAAAGCGCAGCGGACTGGATGTGCTGATGCACGCGGTGGTTCACCACTATGAGGAAGGCCCCCAGGGGATTGTGGTGCGGTACGCTCCCCAGCTGGAGACCAAGATCGGGCAGGTGGAGGCAGCGCTCAGGAACCGGTACGGTGAGATGGATAATCTGCGGTGGCACGCCATCAAGATGCTGGAATGCGACGAGGAGGTGAACAAGGATCATCCCCTGAAACTTACAGGCATTGTGGATTACTCCTATGAGAAAGACATCATCAATGAGAAATACGACTATATAGAGGAAGTAGTGGCGGAGTGCCTGTTCAACAAGGAGAAGAAGGCGGCTATGACGGACCGGATCGACAGCTTCCTGACCCACCCTGTGTGGGGCATCCCCATCTTTTTAGGCATCATGGCCCTGGTGTTTTTCCTGACCTTTACTGTGGGAGATTTCCTCAAAGGGTACTTTGAGACCGGATTGGAATATTTTTCCCAGGGATTTCTGGCAGGGCTTCAGGCCATGGGAGCCTCGCCCTGGCTGATTTCCCTTCTGGTGGATGGGATCGTGGCAGGGGTGGGAGGGATTCTGACCTTTCTTCCCAACATCTTTATCCTGTTTTTGGCCTTGGCATTTTTGGAGGACAGCGGTTATATGGCCAGGGTCGCCTATGTGATGAACGAGACCATGAGCCGAGTGGGACTGTCCGGCAAGGCATTTCTTCCCATGCTTTTAGGGTTCGGCTGCACGGTTCCGGCGGTTATGGCTACAAGGGCCCTGGCCACGGAGAGGGACAGGAGGCGGACCATCCTGATCACTCCTTTTATGTCCTGCTCCGCAAGGCTTCCCATCTATGTTCTGTTCGCCCAGATGTTTTTTGGGGAGCATGCTCTTTTAGTGGCCTACTCTCTGTATCTGATCGGCCTCGGGGCCGCCATCTGCATCGCCTATGTGGTGCACAAGACCAGGGGAAATGAGGAGGAGGACGGGCTTTTGATCGAGCTTCCCGAGTATAAGACGCCCAATACCCGGACTGTGGCCATCTATGTGTGGGAGAAGGTTCAGGATTATCTGACAAAGGCGGGGACCACCATCTTTGTGGCCTCCATTGTCCTGTGGTTTGTGCTGAACATGGGGCCGGGCGGGATCGTGGACGACGTGTCGGGAAGCTTTGCCGCCATGATCGGACGTTTTCTGGTGCCTGCCCTTAAGCCGGCAGGATTGGGAAGCTGGCAGATCGCCGTGGCTCTGATCTCAGGGCTGTCCGCCAAGGAGGTGGTGGTGTCAAGCTTTTCCGTGCTCTACGGAATCAGCAACATCAATTCAGCGGCAGGCATGACAGAACTGTCCCATATCCTGGCCATAGACGGCTTCGGTCCCGTCAATGCCTATGCGCTGATGATCTTCTGCCTTCTGTACACTCCCTGCGTGGCCGCCATCGGCACCATCAGGCGGGAGACCGGATCCATCTCCTGGACTGCGGGCATGGTGGTGTTCCAGCTTGTAGTGGCATGGATCATGGCTGTCCTGGTGTTTCAGACCGGAAGCCTGATCTTTTAGGCAGCAGCCTCTAGGACAGGGTAGAGGAAGCGGGGGCTCCGGCAAAGACTACCTGGTCAAGGCTTCTGCAGTAGAGATAGACATGGTCGGAAAGACGGTCTTCCACAGGGACCTCGGAGCGGTTGATGTGGGAGACCATGCCGGATAAGTCCTCGAAAGAAAGGGTGTCCTCATAAGGGATCAGCAGAACCTCGTGGATGCTGGAGGGGAGGATGACCAGATCCTTTTCCAGCATATCGGCAAAGCCCTTCAGCTGCCCCGGATAGAGGATAGCGCAGGCTCCGCAGATACCGGAGGAGTTGGTCAGCATGTAGAGAGGAGAGGCAGAAGGAGCCGACAAAAGCTCGTCAATCAGTTCTTCCCGGTACTCGCCGCCAAGATGGTCTTTGGCAATGGATTTCATGACCTCGGCCATGGTCTTTAACTCTGCGGGGAGAAATCTGGGAGTATTTGCAGCTGCCAGCTGGTAGATCTCATCCAGCGTAGTGTTCCATGATTTCAGGTGGTCGTTGTGGATGAGGGCCGTCATCTGGCCGTATTCCGTCTTTTCCAGGAAAAGGTAAAAGACAATGGACAGATCCAGATAAGGGATGCTGGGGAGATCGGACAGAAGGTCTTTGTTGGATTCGGTGTGGATCAGTTTGTACAGGACCTTGTCTTTTAACAGGGAAAAATCGTTGAGGATGGAAAAATCCAGATGAGTGACAGATGAATTTTCCTGATAAATCTGAAGAATCTCGCTGACAATGGAGTTGAATGAAATCCCTTCCTGATATCTCTCATAATAGCTGTTGAGATAGATGGTGGGGGAGGCGGATAGATCCTTGCGGGTAATGGAGAGACCGTCCAAGATCATGCCGTTGTTTTTGGGAACCTTTAAGAGAGTCAGCTTGTAGTCTTCTCCAAGCTGTGACCGTAAAGAATCCGCTACTTTGGTTTGAAACATTTCGTATACCATATGTATACCTCCTTCTTTGGTTTATGCAGACTGTGCACAGGAATGTATGTCACACAAATTATCTCATATGCGGACATCTGGCTGGAGATCAGCCGTGAAACACAGAATACCTGAAACGGTGTCTTTATTATAGCGGACAGCGGAGCATTTGGCAAGAATAAAAAATGCACAAAACAAAAGTGATAATTTTGGTAGAAGTGATGGAAAACAAGGATGGAAAAACAGGAAAAGACAAAGTATAAATTGGCGTCGTCTGTCAAAGAGTGTATGAAAACCACGCCTGTGGACAAGATCACGGTGAAAGAGATCGTGGAGGGCGCCGGGGTGGCCAGGCAGACTTTTTACCGGAATTTTCTGGATAAGTATGATCTCATCAACTGGTATTTTGACAAGCTGGTGCTGTCGTGTTTTCAGCAGATCGGGGTCAGCCACACGGTGGAGGAGAGCCTGACACAGAAGCTTGCGTTTATACGGGAGGAGAGATCATTTTTCATGGGCGCTTTCCGGTCCCATGACCACAATTCCCTGAAAGAGCACGACTTTGAGCTGATCCTGGGATTTTATCAGGAACTGCTGGCCGAGAGGGGAAGCAGGCCCCTGGAGGAGGATATCCGGTTCCTTCTGGAGATGTACTGCCAGGGTTCTGTGTACATGACGGTGAAATGGATCCAGGAAGGCATGGAGGAGGAACCGGAAAAAGTCGCCCGCAAGCTTGTGGAGGCGATGCCGCCGAAATTGGAGAGGGTGTTTAAGGACTCAGGGCTGATGTAGGGCCTAAGGCTTTGCAAAAGCCGCATTGGGAGGAAAGAGGCCTGGTCAGAAAAATATGCACAAAAGAGATTGTGAGATTTCTACAAAGTTTTTCGGAAAGTGACAGAACAAAAGGTTTGTCACTTTCTTTTTTACTTTTTATTCGTTAAAATTATAACTAACCAAAAACTTTTTCAAAGCAAAAGGAGAGATGTTGCCATGGCAAACAGAATCGTGTTAAATGAAACTTCCTATCACGGAGCAGGGGCCATCAAGGAGATCCCGGCAGAGGTAAAGACAAGGGGATTTAAAAAAGCCTTTGTGTGCTCGGACCCTGACCTGATCAAATTCGGCGTTACGAAGAAGGTTACAGATGTTTTGGAAGGAGAGGGTTTTGCCTACGAGATCTACTCGGACATCAAGCCCAACCCTACTATTGAAAATGTGCAGTCCGGCGTGGCGGCTTTCAAGGCCTCCGGGGCAGACTATATCATCGCCATCGGCGGCGGATCCTCCATGGACACGGCAAAAGCGGTGGGAATTATTATCACAAACCCGGAGTTTGAGGATGTGCGGAGCTTAGAGGGCGTGGCGCCCACGAAAAATCCCTGCGTTCCTATTATCGCGGTTCCCACTACAGCAGGAACAGCCGCGGAAGTCACGATCAACTACGTGATCACGGATGTGGAGAAGAAGAGAAAATTTGTGTGCGTAGATACCCACGACATCCCTGTAATCGCCGTCATTGACCCGGATATGATGTCCTCCATGCCCAAGGGCCTCACCGCCGCTACCGGTATGGACGCTCTGACTCATGCCATTGAGGGCTATATCACCAAGGGCGCGTGGGAGATGACCGACATGTTCCATCTCAAGGCCATTGAGATCATCGCGGGCTCTTTGAGAGACGCTGTGGCCAACACTCCTGAAGGCCGGGAGGGCATGGCTTTGGGACAGTATGTGGCCGGCATGGGATTCTCCAACGTAGGCCTGGGAATTGTTCACTCCATGGCTCACTCTCTGGGAGCTGTCTATGATACTCCCCACGGTGTGGCCAATGCCATATTGCTTCCCACGGTTATGGAGTACAACGCTCCCTGTACCGGCGACAAGTACAAATATATCGCCAAGGCCATGGGAGTGGAGGGCGTGGATAACATGTCCCAGGAAGAGTACCGCAAGGCTGCCGTGGATGCGGTAAAGAAGCTGTCCCAGGATGTGGGCATCCCGGCGGACTTGAAAGAGATTGTGAAGGAAGAGGATATCCAGTTCCTGGCAGAGTCCGCGTTCGCCGACGCCTGCCGTCCGGGGAATCCCAGAGATACCTCTGTGGAGGAGATCATCGGCCTGTACAAGTCTCTTATGTAAAATCAGCCTCAGCCTTTTGGCGGGAGCCGCCTGAAAGCGTTTTGAAAAAACGCTTCCAGGCGGTTTTTCTATGTACACAGAGTGGAAAGGAAATGTGGTAGCGGGGGAGGAGCTTTCTGTGATACACTATAGAAGATTGCGAGAAAATCGAAAAAGCGAGGGAGGGATTACCAGTGAAGATTATTATTTCTCCGGCCAAGAAAATGAATGTGGACAGGGATTCCTTTGAGATCAGGGGACTGCCGGAGTTTTTGGATGATACGAAAATCCTCAGGGAAAAGATTCGGTCTCTGTCTTTTTCCCAGGCAAAAGCCCTATGGAGATGCAATGACCAGCTGGCGGAGCTAAATTATAACCGTTTTAAAGACATGGATCTGGAGAGAGGGCTGACGCCTGCGGTGATGTCATACCAGGGCCTGCAGTACCAGCATTTGGCCCCCGGCGTCCTTACATCCGGAGGGATTTCTTATATAGAAAAGCATCTGCGGATCCTTTCAGGGTTCTACGGCCTTCTGCGGCCCTTTGACGGCGTGGCGCCCTACCGGCTGGAGATGCAGGCGGCGCTGGAGGTAAAGGGACACAAAAACCTGTATGACTTTTGGGGGGATCGTCTGTACAAAAGCCTGCTGGACCCTGACAGGACCATTATCAATCTGGCGTCTAAAGAATATTCAAAATGCGTAGCCAGGTACATCACGAAGGAGGATCTGTTTGTCACTGTGGAGTTTGTGGAGAGGTGGGAGGGCAAATTGAAGCAGAAAGGAACCCTGGCCAAGATGGCCAGAGGGGAGATGACCCGGTTTTTAGCAGAAAACCAAATTTCCCACTGGAGAGGGATGAGAGATTTCCGTTGGATGGGATTTTCCTACTCAGAGGAACTGTCCGATGAAGGTGATCTGCCGCCGGGGGAGAAGGCGCGGGAGGTCAGGTGCGTGTTTGTGAAAAAGTGAGGAGTTATCACAAAACGTTAAGGTAAAAGTAAAGAAATAACTTTATCAAAATCATAATAAGAAAATGCGCTAAGATCAAGTATTTCATGGTTTTATGTATTCCATTTTCTTACACTTTAAATGTTTTTATTGGTAACAAACAAGTCACAGTCTATTTTTTCGATTTGCTTGCGCAATTCTTCCACGTCTCTGTGCCCATAGACTTTGTTGGTGACATCTGAAAACGCGTGGCCAAGCATTCGTTTCCTGTCATTTTCCAAGACGCCGTATTTTTCGCAGAGGTAAGAAAAAGTATGGCGGCAGTCATGAGGCGTATGATGCCCATCAATCCCAATTTGTTTCAACAGCGAGTTCATACTCCGCCGAAACTCCCAGGCGCTGTGTGGAAATAGCTTTCCATGCCGCTTGATCCGGCCAGAGACCAAGGGCCGTATGAACGTATGGATTGGTACGATCCTGTCCTTCCCGGCATCGGTTTTGCTGCCCCCCTGGAAATACCATTCATCTAAATTGACATGAAGGTCCTGGTATTCATTGATTCGAAATCCTGACATGCACATGATAATAAGCATCTCAGCGATTTCGTCCTCCCTGGCAGCATAAATGACGGCCAGCTCCTCTATGGTAAATGGCACGCCCTTTTCATCATCATCGGCTTTCTTGATCTTTAACCCGGAACTGTAGTCTTTTTCACAGATATCATTCATGAGGGCGTACCTGTACATCTGATGGAGCAGATTCACGATAAGCTCCAGGCTGGCATGTTTGAGGGGGCAGTTATCGATCACGGACTGCAGGTCATTGTATTTTAATGACGCAAAAACAGAATCGTGCAATTTTGCGCAATTTTTGTAAGCCGCTCTTGCGGACCGTTCGGCTGAAGCAGAATATCTATGCCCCTGCGGAAACTTTTCGGCGTAAAAGCGCTCATAGACCTGTGTGAAGGTTGGCTTGTTGGCGTCAATACCATAAATTTTTCGATAGTCCGAAAGGATCCGGCTGGCGATGGTTCCCACAGCGGCTTCCTGCTTGAGCTCCTGTTTTACCGATAATTCATACCCAGGCTTATAAGTCCCGGCGTGATAAGCCGTCAGGACGGCCATACCAACCATATAATCGTCCACATAGCATAAGGCCGGCGGGCGGTCAGTGATATCCCCGGTCTTCTCGTCTAAATGTGCCGGCGGATGGACTGCGTAAGGGTTGCGCCGCCCCTTCCCAAGGTAACGGATTGTTCCAAAGCCATTGGGGAGCCGTGGGTATTTTTTTCTTTTTGCCATTTGATTCTCCTCCTTAAAAATGGGTACAAAAAATAACACATACCTTTGACAGGAGGCATCAGAGATGATACAATGGGTTTGGAATTGTTTTGTATCATTCTGGTCTCCTATGCCAGGTATGAATCTATGCAAAAGCCGCTTCTGCGCGAACAGGGGCGGTTTTTGCATCTTATTGTATATATTGTCGAAAATGCCAGACTGTGCTATACTCTTCTTGTTACCGCCCCTAGACTGGTACGGAAAGGGGGTGTCCTCGTGGAAATGCTCGTTACTTTTTTAGTCGCCGTTGCGGCTGGTGTGGCTTGCCACTACATCATCAAATGGTTAGACGGCGGCAAATAGTCGGTAACTAGCCTATGGCCTTAAGCCCTGCCATTGCCAAAATTGGGAATAGAAAAACCCCAGTGTTCCAGCACCGGGGTTTTCGTTTGTCGTCCTGCATGGACTACTCGTTACTTTTTTGCCTATCGGCATTATAGCATATGCAAATCCAATTTGCAATATACCCCCGAAAATATTTAATTGTTAATTTTCTTCCGCTTTCCCCAGCACCTTCCCCAACACCATGATCCTGTCCCCATCAGCCGTAAGGGGCGGATAGGACGGATTTAGGGAGATGAGCCCGTTTTCCCCCACCTTTTTAATATAGATACTGTTGCCCCTCTGAAAGATGCCTACGTCTCCGATTTCTATATGGTCGGTTTTCTGGACATAGACGATATCCCCATCAAAATATTCCGGTTCCATGGAATCGCCGTTTACTCCAATAACGTAGTCGGCTTGTTTGTTGATCTCATTTTCCGGATAGGCCCTGACTCCGGCGGCTATGTCGGAAAACTCCACGCTGGTTCCAGCGGCGGCGATCCTGCCATAGTAGGCAAAGAAGCGGGAGATGGTTCGCTCCTGGGAGAGCTGGAGCTTTAGGGAGTCAATCTGGCTCTGGGACTGCCGGAGCTGGCCTTGGGTATCTAGGAGCTGTTTTACTCGTTCGGCTTCCCTGTCGAGGATAAGATCAACGGTCTGCTGGCCGTGGGGGTCGAGGGAGCGGTATTTCTCTATGTGTTCATATTCGGAGGACTTTAATTGATGTGTGGAACGCCTTTCTTTCTCTTCTGTTATTCCTAATAAATAGTCCGTGGACACTTTAAAAAAATCAGACATCTGTTTTAAAAATGTATGCCCAGGTTCTCTTGCATTTGTTTCATAATTTCTCAATGTAGTTTCTGGTATTCCAATTTTTTCAGCAAAACTTTTACGAGTATGAAATCCTTGTTCTTCTCTAAGTTGAGATAATCTACTTCCGAAAGTCATACAAGCACCTCCTTTAGCCTCATTATATGTAATATTTTTCATAATGTCAACAATAAAAAGCCCAAAATGGGCAATATTTTTCAAAAGACTATTGATAAAAGCTCAAAATGGGATTATACTACGCATATAAAAGCTCAAAACGAGCAGAAAGGAAGTGAAAAATGCTCAGTAGCATCGAAGCTGAAAGGGCACGCAACGGGCTATCAAAAGAGGATCTTGCCAAAAAGCTAGGGGTTTCCATTAAAACATATTACAACTGGATTAACGAGGAAACAGATATGCCAATCTCAAAACTTGTAGCGCTGTCTCGGTTATTTGGCACAGACATAGACTATCTTCTACAGGGAATGTCCGGAGTTGCATCAGACAGGGGAGCTTAGGGAGGTGATCTGACACGGTAGCAGAGCAGTATGGCACATTGACAACAGAATAGGAGGTGAAAAGAATGCGAGATTATGTTGAATTGGTAAACTCTTTGGATCCTGATTTGCCAAATATGAAGCAAAGGGAAGTTGTGTGTGATGCATTACTGGAAGATTTAAAGAATCTGAAAGGCAAGGATTTGGCCCCTTACCTTTCAGACTGTGTCTTTGATGTGGTCGAACCAGGAATAAGATTTGTTTTAAAGTTTCCGGTGTGAACGCATATAATCAATCCCCTTATCGGATAAGTCAAAAGAGATTGGTTCTGGTGGGACAATGCTGATTTGAGAAGCATAGACATTATCGGATACATTATCAATATATCCGTCTTCATCTAACTGCAGAGCGCCATTTACGGAGTGAAATAAATCATCTTCATTTTTGAATAGATATGAAAAGTGACGGTCATAGCTTTCTAAATAATGATTATATGCTTGAGTTAATATTTTAAATGCAGCGGGACTCATGGTATATCCCCCTTTCCTATATACTTGGCCATGGCATTGGCCTGTAAATACAGTATAGGACAAGCTGGGAAAAAGGGCAAGCGATCAGGCAGAGGAGCCTAGAGAGGGAGGTGAGGGAAGACGGAACGGGAGCAGACAACAGTCCGCCCGCCTGTGGAACTGAAAGAGAAGCTCCAACAAGAGGCGGACAGGAGGGGAGTGGGTAGAGTGGATAAATTAGTGATATTTTTTCATCCATTCAAAAAGATTTTTCATCTCCTGGACACGTTTTAAATATTCCTCATTAGACAGCTGCTCCTTTTGATGTACTTTAAGATGTTCTACATTTTTTTCAAATTCCTGTCTAATAAGTTTGCGCTTTATGACAGTACGACGTCTTTCACATAAATATAGTTCGTGTACATGTAGCTCTTCATTGTCGCAGTATAGCAAATAACGCCCAAACCGATCCCGGGCATTTTGGGTTAAATTAGGAACATACGTCAATATATAAGGCGGAGTACGTTTTTTCAGAAATATATATTCAAAGAAATCAAGGTACTTTTGCCAAAGGTTCAAAGAGTCATAGAAGCTTAGCTCCATGAAAGTTATGTCTTTTTCGATACGCTGAGCTTCTACAACTGGGATATCAGTCGCATATTTATCTAATAAATCCCGGCAGATATCCACAAAGTCAAGGCCAAGCTCATATTCTCGTGTTCTGCTAAAGAATTGTGAAACAAAATTGATGTAAGGGTAAGACATCAGTAAGCGCATGGTCTGTAAAGGTGATAATTTATTTCTGTCGATTTGAGTAAAGGTGATTAATTCATCCATAAGATTTACTTATTCACCTCCGGGTTATCAGTTCTGCCCAGCAAGTAGTCCACAGAGCAGTCGAGGTAATCGGCTATGCGAGCAAAGTTTAGAGTTAGGATATCTGTTCCTCTACTGATTTTAGAAACGGTATTGATTCCGAGTTCACAGGAAGATAGAACTTCTCCGAGAGATTTTCCCTGTTGCTTTGCTCTTGATTTTATACGGTTGGCAATATCTTGTGAATTATACATAAAAAAAACAACCTCACTTTTGCGCAATATATTTTCACCTAAATAGGTGAAAATATATTGCAATTCACCTATTTAGGTGATATAATATAACCAAGTTAAGGGATACACCTTAACAATACCACAAAAAGGAGGAAAAGCCAATGAGCAAGCAGAAAAAAAGCGATGCAGACAGACCGCTCAAAGTCCTTGCCTACATCGCCGTAATCTTAAGAATCATAGCCGCTCCGGTCAGCATCATCAAAGACTTGACGGACTAAGATTCAGGGGAGGGAAACCTCCCCTACCAAAAAGATAACTTTTTTCTTGCTCATTGTCAATATAAATTTTTTCGCCAAAAGGAAGGAGGGTTCACAGTGGAACAGGTCAGCATCTTAATAGATGTACTCAGTATTATTGCGGATATCGCACTGATAGCCGTGATTGTGAGGAGGTGGAAGAAGTGAACGTAGGGGAGAACATCCGCCATAAAAGGGAGCAGGCAGGATTGACGCAGGCTTACGTGGCAGAGAAGGCAGGCGTAACGCAGGCTATGCTGTGCCAGATAGAACGGGGGACGAAAAACCCGTCCCTCCAGCTCGGCGCAGAGATTGCGAAGATATTGAACTGCAGCTTGGAAAGCTTGTTAATGGACGCTGGATTTTAGGCCGATTTCTTCGGCAAGCCGATTGAGTATTTTCTGGAGTATGGAGGTGAGGGAGGTGAGAGGGACGGGGAAAAGGAAGCGTAAAAAGAAAAAGACCACTTCTGGCAGGAAGCGGTCGATTTCTAAAAAAGCCTTTTTGGTGGCATCTAAGAGGATTAAACCTTTATACCGTGTTTAATATCCATAATGCACAGTCCCTCTTTCCTATATACTCAGCCATGGCAGTGGCCTGTAAATACAGTATAGGACAAGACGGGGAAAAGGGCAGGCGGATCAGACAAAGGAGCTTAGAAAGGAGATGAGGGGGGGCGGTAATATTGCACATTGACAAGAGAATAGGAGGTGAGGAAAGACGGATAAACAGACTTTTAAAGAAGTGGATAACACGATTAGCGATCCATATGATTCGAGTTGTATATTTATATCTAAGAAACGGTGGGAGGCCTTGGAAAAGAAAGTGGCTGACCTTGAAAAACAGGTTCAAGATCATCCGTTGGAAATTGCTAAAATGGTTTTACAACAGTTAAACACAGAACAGAAGGGTTAGGAAGGAGGTGAGGGGGACGGGCAAGAAAATGGAAGCGATATTATCAGAGAAGGATTTGCACTGTTTGGCAAGGATACTCCAGGGCTGCCTTTATACAGAAAACGGTATGTTTGGATGTTGTGAATACTGCCTGCATCTGGAAGGTTGTAACAGGGATGCAAGGAAGGGAAAGTTGTATTTTACAGAGATGGTAGCTCCGAAGCTTCAAGAGGTTACGGGCGTTTACCTGGGGATAAACACCCATAACATTGAAGAAAAGCTTCAGACAAATTCCATTCATCTTACCAATAAACACGGGAATACGCAATAGGGCACTGTTCAACGGGACATCCATTGTCAGCTTCATCACAGTCGATGCCTGTGACAATCGCATAAGCATATTGGGAGCCAAGTGGGTGGTATTTTCTGTAAGTGACGTTAATTTCAGCGGATTGACCATTCATAGGACACGTTCCTCTGACAGGAATTGTTTCTTTTATAGTAATGTTGACATTCATGATTGTTGCCCTCCTTTCTTTCGTATTCAGCTCTGGCAGGAGCTGGTAGATTCAGTATATAGCAGGGGAAGAAAAAGAGCAAGCGGATCAGACAAAGGAGCTTAGCGAAGGAGGTGAGGCCTTGAAAGCATACTTAAGCCCAGAAGAGGCTGCGTTACAGATTGGCATATGCCCAAGAGAAATCAGGAAACTTATGAGACTGGGACAGCTTGATCTGGGGCTCGCGATACCGCCGTCAGGCGGAAAGAAGCACTGGACATTCAAAATTTATCAAGGGAAGATTGATAAAATAACCGGGAGGGTGACCCAAGATGAAAAAGTATAAGGTGATCCCCCTCCCCCAGCTCCGCCGCATGTACCGGAGCCGCAGGGAGATCAGGCGGATCCTGGCGGAACTTTCCATGGATCTGGCGTTCGCAGCTATTTACGGCCTGACTATCGGGCTGATGATTATGGGGCTGTGGTTCGAGTTTTGAGGAAGCAGGGGGGGGGGAACAGAGAGGCGGAAAGGACGGTAGCAGATACGACACTGAGGAAAATTTTTGATTCAGGCTTAGCTAATGATAATACGAATGTACGGATCCGTGATTCTAGTCTTCATGTCGTGGTGTATGGGAACTGGTATCAAGACTGCATCTTGAAATACCTGGATGATAAGGTTGAGAGCTTCACCTGGCAGGATAATGAAAATCTATACGTCAATGTGAAGTAAGTAGGAGGGCAGGTTATGAAAGCATTGACTTATGAGGAATTCATTGCTCTGGCGAAAGAGAACTACACCAAAGGCGGAGATGTCGCGGTGGAGTGCTGGGAGAAATACCAGTTTGAGGATTATGTCAAACTGTTTGGGCCCGTGACAGAAGCCAGAGCCATCCAGATGTTCAGGCAGTGGAGGAGCGAGGAGAAAGAGCTGGAAGCGGTGATGTTCGGTGGAATCTGGTAGAAGATTGAGAGGGAGTGAGAGATTGAAGGGACTGACAAAGAACGAGGCCCTGGAGATTGAGAACCAGGTGCTGAGGGATTCCTTAGAGATCGTCAGGAGGGCACGGGACAGGCTGGGTTCCTCCCAGGAGAACGGGGTGGCAGTGGCGAGATGCTTAGGCAGCCTCGACGCGGCTGTCAACTATGAGGACTGCCTGGAGAGGGAATTGAGGAAGGCAGCAGCCCGGAAAAAGACTTCCTCCAGATGACAGGAACTGTAAACAAAGCTAAAAGAAGGTGGTGAGGGGAATGTCCATTAAAGGAGCGAGAACCATTGCGGAGTACGCAATCCGCAGGTGGATGATATGCCAGGGATTCGCGACGGAATTTTTTGATGTGGCCATGGATGGCAACAAGGCGACCGTGACAGACCGCAACAAGGAGTCCCTGGTCCTGGTCTACGACACCGACAGCAGGAGCGTGTACGTAAAGGGATAGAAAGCAAAACCCCAGGGATCAGGGCCCCTGGGGAAAAGCGAAAAAAAAATAGTGTACCCCCATTGTAACATGGGGAGAAAGGAAGGTCAAGATGGTATATGCAACATTCAGGACGGATCCTCGGGACGAGGGGCCTGACGTTACGAATCTGGGGCCCTGTGAGTTGGTTACTTTCATTGGAGTTTCCGGGAACGAGGGTGGGGACAACTACCGGTGCGAAGCTTACGTGTTGGGCGGAGAGGGGCTGGAGCTGGAAAGCACGGCGAGAGGGATTGCCGCGGGGGCGGTCAGGATCTTGATGAGCCTGGCGGGGGATTGTGAGGCGTGGCAGTCCCTGATCCTGGCGGAGTATATGAAGGGGCTCTCTATGGCAGCATCAAAGTTCGTGGACCAGGAGGTCTTTGACAAGGCAATGGATATTTTGGAGGAGGAGAAAGATGGTACATGCAGTGATCCGGATCGATACTAAAGACGGAGAGTCCAGGACAAGAGAGATTGGCCCCTGTGACCTGGTGGTCTTTATGGGGGCCTCCCAGATGGAGCAGGGGATCAAGACGCAGGCCGGAGCAATTGGAGGGAATGGGATGGGCGTAGGGGAGATGGTGTTTTCCCTGGCCAATTCAACGGCGGACGTGCTGTTGGAAGTATGCGGGGATTCTCGGGATATGCAGGCATCTATCCTGAAAGCCTATATGGACAGTTTTCTTTGCGCCGCAATAGAGAAGGCAGGGACGTCGGTCATGGACAAGGTGGCCAAGCTGATTGAAAAGGATTGTTAGGAAGGAGGTGATGGCCATGGCGTATTACCGCCAGTGCACCCGGTGCGGCTGCTCGCTGGACAGCGGCGAGGGGGTGATGTATCCGGGAGAGGGGCTGGTCTGCGAGGAGTGCTCCGAAGAACTGGATTTGGAAGCGGCGTACCGGGAAAAGTGGTGCCTGACGAAAGGTCAGGTGGCGGAGCTTAAGAAAGAACGGTCAGTCTGCCTGTCCTGATTCCAAGGGGGAGGGCGGCGGCCAAACAAAAAAGAGCCCCAGGAGACAGCATCTCCCATGGGGGCTCAAAAAATAACCACTGTCAAGTAGTATAACCGATGAGAGGAGAAAAATCAATGGGAGAGATCACAATCAGCACAAAAGAATACAAG
>CAMTAF010000068.1 GCA_947066955.1 uncultured Hungatella sp. | reverse complement strand
CGGAAATCTCTTGATATCTGATCCCCAGATAATCTTGGCGATCTGCTGCACCACATACTGCATCCCCAGAGTGGCGATGAGCAGGGCATTCATGGGACGGTTGTACATAGGGCGGTACGCCACCCTCTCCAGCCCCAGCATCACCAGGGAGGTCACAAGACCTGCCCCCGCGAACACGATCACTGCCGGAAGTCCCAGCTGCGTGGACAGGGTCAACCCGATAAACGCCCCCAGCATATAGAAATCGCCCTGGGCAAAATGCCCCATTTTCAAGGTGCTGTAAATAACGCTGTAACCCAGCGCGATCAGCGCGTAGATGGCCCCCTGGGACATCCCGCCGATCAAAGCCTGTACGAACATGGTCATATCCGTGTTCTCCCCTTTCTCTACTAAGGTTTAACCTGGTGTGCAATCATGCAATCAAGCAGGGAGGCTTTTCCCCTACTCGCCGCGCGGCCCGTGCGCCGCTTCAGCGGCAAACTTCTGCTGCACGGGCCTGCGCATAAAAATGAGTGGGAATCTCATTTTGGCGGATCCCCACTCTTACCTGTGCCGGCGCGTGAATCTTATTTGGGGTATACCTTCGTCTGAGTGTAGTCCGGCCCCCACTCTCCGATATTCATCTGGCCCAATCCCTCGCCGTCATCAAAGGCGCTGTAGTCAAAATGCCCCTGAACCCCGTCAAACGAAGCTTTTCTCAGCTGCTCATTCAATTTTACGCTGAAATCATCTGCATCCACATCATAGGGCCCTAAGTTGTTTAACGCAGTCACCAGGTGGAATACGGAATCGTACACGCGGGCCGGAACATCCGCCGGATCCTGGTTTAAGTTGTCCGCTTCCCGGAAATCCTCAATAAATCTCGCGATAGCCGGATTGCTCTCGTCGGGGATATATCCAACCGGAAACACCAATCCTTCCAGATCCCCCGCATCCCAGGTCTCCAACATCTGGTTCTGGGCCATGCTGGTGCCGCCTGCGAAGAGAATCTCCTCCGGAACCTTGCCCCAGTTCTGCTCAATGTTCTGCATGCACACATTGCCCTGTGACTGATTTAAGCCCCAGAAGATCACGGTCTGAGCGCCGCCGTCTTTCATCTTCAGCACCTGTGCCGTAAAATCCGTGTCATCATTGGTCATGGCATCCCTGGTCACCAGATCCAGGTTATACTTCTCTTTTAAGACCTTCTCGATCTGATCCGCCGCAGAGGTTCCCCCCTCTGTGTTGATGTGGATCAGGCCGATCTTCTCCAGCCCTCTCTCCTCAACCAGGTACTGCACCAGGGTCTCTGCCTGGATTAAGTCTGTTCCCGTCTCAATACACAGATACTCAAACCCCTGGGAAACCGATGCCGGCCCTGACACAATGCCCAGAAGGGGCACCTGGGCCTCCTCGAACATGGGGCCGGACACCAGGATCATGGTAGTCAGCATATGTCCGATGGATACATGGGCCCCGTACTGATCCAGAACATAGGCCGCTGCCGTGGGAGCGCCGTCAGTGGCTCCCTTGTCATCCACATACTCAAACTCCAGTGTATAATCCTTTAAAAGACCGTCCTCGTTCACAGCCTTCATGGCCGCGTTGATGGAGGCCTGATACAGTTCTCCAAACCTTGCGGAGGTTCCCGACAGGGGACACATCACTCCCACTTTTACCACAGGCTTTTCCTCAGAACCGGAAGAACCGCTCCCTCCTGCCTGGGTCTCTCCTGCCTGGGAGGCTGCTGTCGCGGCGGGGGAAGAACCTCCCGGCTCCCCTGAGCCAGAGCCAGAACAACCGCTGAGCATCATACCCATTACTGCTGCCGCCGTAAGCGGAGCCAAAATCTTCTTGAATGTTTTTTTCATTATTATTCTCCCTCTTTGATCCATATTCTGATGTCCTCTCTTCTGCCGGCGATTTGGATACGACATCATACGTCTTATGTTTGTTGTAATTAGAATATAGCAACTTTATCAATGCTTGTCAACAGGTTTTTGTTTTTCTTGTATTTTTTCGTCTCAAATAGCCAATTTTGCACCGGCAGTTTTGTGCATTATGCCTTTTTTGTTTTATTTTAGCCATTTTCAAAAAATTTTTTAGACATACGACGTCATATTTCATATTGAGTTTCCGGAGTAACTATGGTATTATGAAATGGTATATTGAACCAATCATCTTATATTGGAGGGTTACTATGGATGCAAACAAAAACACCGCTTACGCGCAGCATGTCTGGCTGAACGGCCATATCTACACAGAAGACGACAATGCCCCCCTGGCCTCCGCCATGGCCTGCAGCGGCCAGAGGCTGGTCTATGTGGGGGACGACGACACCGCAAGGCAGTTCATCGGCCCTGACACCCTGGTCACAGATTTAAAAGGCCTGACCGTGGTTCCGGGATTTATTGAGGGCCACGCCCACCTTCAGTCCTACGGGGAATCTCTGTTACAGCTGCATATCCGCGACCTCTCCCGCCAGGAGATCCTAAAGGCTGTGGAGGAAGCTGTAAAGGATTTGGAGCCCGGCGCATGGCTGATCGGGGGCATGGGCTGGAACAACGAAGTATGGTCCGACCCGTCCTATCCCACCAGGCAGGAGCTGGATACGGTATCCCCCTTGAACCCGGTGATGCTGCCCCGCATGGACGGCCACATGATCTGGGTCAACAGCCAGGCTTTTTCGGCCTGCGGAATCACCGACGCCACCCCCAATCCCCAGGGAGGCGAATTTTTCCGCTGCTCCGACGGATCCCTTCACGGCTGTGTGGCCAACAAGGCCGCGGATATGATCAAACGTCACATACCGGACCCTGACAGGGAGCACCGTATCCGGGCCCTTTTAGCTGCCCAAAAACAGCTTCTGGCCTACGGCGTCACAAGCATCAACGATATGTCTACCAGCTGGGAAAATGTGTGCGACCTGAAAGAATTATATGGGAAGGGAATCTACAAACTCAGATTTCACGGAGCCCTGCGTCATGCCCTTGGCCGGGATGCCGACCCTAAGCTCCATGAATATTTTCTGAAATGCCCTGAGACAGACCTGTATGACAATCATTACACGGTCAGAGCCGTCAAGTTCCTGGCAGACGGTTCCGTGGGGGCCCAGAGTGCTGCCATGACAGAGGAATATTCCGACCGTCCCGGGCATTTCGGCACAAAGATGTACACCGATGAACAGTTTTACCAGGAGGTAAAGGAGGCGGCCAAACATCATATGCAGGCCATCACCCATGCCATCGGCGACGCTGCCATTGACCAGGTTCTGAGAATTTACAAAAAAGTGTTAGATGAGGTTCCTGTGCCGGATCACCGCTTCCACATCGAACATTTCCAGACCGTCACCGGAGATTCCAGGGAGCGGGCGGCAAAACTCGGGGTCTGGGCCAGCATGCAGCCTACCCATGCTCCCAACAGCGCTTCCATGGCCCTGCGCCGTCTGGGCAGGAAGCGGGCCCGCGGCGCCTACGCGGGAGGATTGGTGCTGGAAACCCTTGGCCGGATCTCCTGCGGATCCGACGCCCCCGTGGCTCCTCCGGATCCTTTGGACGGGATCCACTCCGCCGTCACCCGCACCAACAAAAATCTGGAACCCAAAGGAGGCTTTTTCCCCGAAAACGCCATGACCAGGGAGCAGGCCTTAAAAGGGTATACCATCTGGGGGGCTTACGCCCAGTTCACGGAACAGGATAAAGGGAGTCTGGAGAAAGGGAAGCTGGCCGACTTCGCGGTCCTTGACCGGGATCTTATGACCGTGGAAGCTGACGATCTTCTGCATATCCAGGTGCTTTACACCGTCATCGGAGGAGAAACGGTCTACTGCGCCGAGGGCCATCCGGATCCTCTTCTCCAAAAGGCTGGTTTATAAGGGCTTCAGATATTTTTCGATGCTCTCCAGGTTCTGGATCAAGTGATTGTACATAGCCTTCTCCGCTTTTTCCGCCTGGCGGGCAGAGATACATTTTACTACCTCGAAATGAGTATCCATGGCAATGAGGTTGGCATCCTGACGTCCTCTGCTGATCCTGGTGTGCAGCTCTACGCCGCTGCAGATCACCGGGATCAGCCTTGGAACCACCAGATTTCCCGATATCTCGCCGATACAGGTGTGAAATTTCATATCCTCCTCAATATATCTGGCCGTTCTCTCCTCGTCCTTCCCCACCTCTTCTCCGGCACTGTTGTTCAGGGCCTCCCACCGCTCCCACAAACCGGCGATCTGATCCCCCGAGGCATTGACCGCAGCCAGCCCGGCGCACCAGGGCTCAATCTGAAGCCGCACCTGGAGGAGATCCCGGGCCAGGGCAGCCTTGTCCTTCATAAATTCCAGGCCAAGAGGATCCGCCATCACCCCCGGCATCTGTTTCACAAAGGTCCCCTTGCCCCTCTGGATCTCCAGCACATTGCGGGCCACCAGCTGCTTCACCGCCTCCCGGACAGTGCCCCGCCCTACCTTCAGCCGGGAGGCCAGCTCAAATTCATTGGGCAGCCGCTGCCCTACCTTCAGATCCTGTTCCTTGATCAGCGTTGTGATCTTCCTCGCCACCTGGTCCGCCAAGGAGACCGAATCCCCGATCCCCTGCATAAAATCCAGATGGGCGGCATCCTGCCTTCCAGAGTTTTCCATATTTTTTCTCCTCATTCGTGTTTTTCAGAATCCCTCGCAAGTCTGAGCCCGCAGATAAAGGGCAGACAAAAGGCAGACCAAAATCATACAGGTCTGTCTCGTCTGCCCTTTTCGGACACGGCTCACATCGCTTTCGGCGCTGCCGCGCCAAGTACTTCTGTTCCTGATTCCAATTACAGATTAACCTCAACGGTGACCATGAGAACCTTCAGGATCGGATCAGCCTTCAAAGCGGACTTCACAATGCCCTTCACGTCATCAGCGCTCTTTCCCTCCGGATTGTCGATATCAAAGACCAGGGACATGCCCACTTTCTTTGTGAAATGGAAGGTTACCCCTTTATGCTCCTTCCCGTCGAACATTGCCTGAATCTCTTTCTGCTTCATCGTACAGTTGATCTTTACCATATTCTTTTCCCTCCAATTCGCTTTTTATTGTGCAGAACTTCCGCTATTGTTCATTATAAACCAACTTCCCCTCCCCGTAAAGTATTCTTTTTCCAAAAAACATAAAAAAAACTACCGTTTTTCTGTATTGTGTGGTACAATTTTAACATCAGCAATAATTAACTATATCAGGGGGATATATTATGGCAAAAGAAATGATTGCAATGCTTCTTGCCGGCGGACAGGGTTCCCGCTTATACGCGCTGACCCAGAAGCTGGCAAAACCTGCAGTTCCTTTTGGCGGCAAATACCGTATCATCGATTTTCCGCTGTCAAACTGCGTCAACTCCGGCATCGATACCGTGGGCATCCTTACCCAGTATCAGCCGCTGGTTCTGAATGAGTATATCGGCAACGGCCAGCCCTGGGACTTAGACCGTCTCTACGGCGGCGTTCATGTGCTTCCTCCCTATCAGCAGGCTTCCGGCTCTGACTGGTACAAGGGCACTGCCAATGCCATCTATCAGAACATCTCATTTATCGAGCGCTACAATCCGCAGTACGTGATCATCCTTTCCGGCGATCAGATCTGCAAGCAGGATTACAGTGACTTCCTCAGATTCCACAAGGAAAAAGGTGCTGAGTTCAGTGTGGCTGTCATGGAAGTTCCGTGGGATGAGGCCTCCCGTTTCGGCCTGATGGTGGCTGACGAGAACGACAAGATCACCGAGTTCCAGGAGAAGCCCAAGAATCCCAAGTCCAATTTGGCCTCCATGGGCATTTATATCTTCAACTGGGACATCTTAAAGAAATATCTGGTTGAGGACGAGGCTGACCCCAACTCCGAGAACGACTTCGGCAACAACATTATCCCCAACCTGTTGAGAGACGGGCGCAACATGTACGCCTACCACTTCGACGGCTACTGGAAGGATGTAGGAACCATCTCCTCTTTGTGGGAGGCCAATATGGAGGTTCTGGATCCCGAGCACAGCGGCATCAACCTGTTTGACGAGAACTGGAAGATCTACAGCCGCAACAGCGGCATGACCGGCCACAAGATCAGCGCCGACGCTGTGGTTGAGAACTCCATGATCACCGACGGCTGCCGCATCAGCGGCCATGTGAAGCACTCCATCCTCTTTGCCGGCGTTTCCGTAGAGCCGGGCGCGGAAGTGGAGGACGCTGTGGTCATGGGCGGTACCGTGATCAAAGCGGGCGCTGTGGTCAAGCACTGCATTATCGCTGAGAACGTTGTCATCGGCGAGAACGCGGTGGTAGGAGCCATGCCTACTGAAAGTGAGAAAGGTGTCGCCACCGTTGGTTCCGGCATCTACATCGGCGACAATGCCAAGATCGGCCCCAATGCCATGGTCAATAATAATGTAAAAGGCGGTGAAGAACAATGGTAAATTCCAACGCAAATGCTCTGGGTATCCTTTTCCCAAACAGTTACGATTCTTTAGTACCCGATCTGGTTGGCGAGCGCCTTATGGCTTCCATTCCTTTCGCCGGCCGTTACCGTATGGTAGATTTCATGCTCTCCAGCATGGTAAACTGCGGCATTGACAATGTTTCCCTGATCGTCCGCAAGAACTATCATTCCCTTATGGATCATTTAGGATCCGGACGCGAGTGGGATCTGACCCGCAAAAACGGCGGTCTCAACATCGTTCCTCCCTTTGCCGACAAGTCTGTAAAGGTTTACAACGGGCGCGTGGAGGCCCTCTCCAATATCCTGGACTTTCTGCGTTCCCAGAAAGAACAGTATGTTGTTATGGCTGACACCAACATTGCCGCCAACTTTGACTTCAAGGCCATGATCAAAGCCCATATCGAGAGCAACGCTGATGTGACCATCGCCTACGCCAAGCAGGAGATTCCCGCAAGCGCGCGCCAGACCATCAGTACCAGCAAGGGACTGTACTACACCCTCAAGGTGGAGGACGGCACTGTAAAAGAGATCTTTATCAACCCCAAGGAGGAAGGGATCCATGACTTCTCCCTGAACATCTATGTAGTAGGCAGGGAATTCCTCATCGAGCAGATCCACAACGCCTTTGTGCGCGGCTACTCCTACTTTGAGAGGGATATCGTGGCTCCTCAGCTGGACACCCTGAAAGTGCACGCGTTCCTGTTTGACGGATACATAGCCCGCATAAGCGACATGAAGAGCTACTTTGATGAGAACATGAAGCTTCTTGACGACGACAATCTGGATGCCCTGTTCAGCCCCAGCCCCATCTACACCAAGATCCGCGATGACAACCCGACCCGCTATATCCAGGGCGCTGTGGCCAAGAACATCATGGCCGCCGACGGATGCGTCATTGAGGGCGAGGTTGAGAACAGCGTCCTGTTCCGCGGCGTCAAGATCGCCAAAGGCGCCAAAGTTAAGAACTGCGTCCTGATGCAGGATACCGTGGTTGAGGAAGGCGCCAGCGTAGAGTACCTGATCACGGACAAGAATGTGAAGATCACTGCCGGGAAAGATGTAAAAGGCACGGATACTTATCCTGTCTATGTGGCAAAGAAACAAGTAATCTAAGATTTTCCCAATATAAAATTTCAGCAGGCAGTCTGCGTTGAGGCGCGGACTGCCTGTTTTTTACTCCATTCTCCTGCGAAAATCCGGAGCCTAAAAATACCGCGCCCGATCATCCTAAAAAGGATGCCCAGACGCGGCAATTTTCAATTTACCTGTTTATTTGATCTTATTTTTATTTATTATAATTTACGATCTTGCCAAAATCCGGCTTCAAGGAAGCTCCGCCTACCAGGCCTCCGTCAATATCCGGCTGGGCAAACAGTTCCGGCGCGCTGGCTCCTGACACGGAACCGCCGTACTGGATGCGGATAGCCGCAGCCGTGGCCTCGCCATAGATCTCACCGATGCATACGCGGATAGCCGCGCACACCTCCTGAGCCTGATCCGCGGTAGCCACCTTGCCGGTTCCGATAGCCCAGATGGGCTCGTAGGCAATGACCACCGTCTTGGCCTGGTCCGCGGTCACATTCTGGAACGCGATCTTGATCTGCTGGCGGATCCAGTCAATGGTAATGCCCTGCTCTCTCTGAGTCAGGGACTCGCCGCAGCACAGGATAGGAGTGATGCCGTGCTCAAGAGCCTTTAAGACCTTCTTGTTCACAATCTCGTCTGTCTCCTTAAAGTACTCTCTTCTCTCGGAGTGTCCGATGATGACATACTTCACTCCCGCGTCCTTCAGCATGTTAGGAGAGATCTCGCCTGTGTAAGCGCCTTTCTCCTCATAATACATGTTCTCCGCGCCTACATGGATGTTGGTGCCTTCTGCGGCCTTCACCACAGGGATGATATCAATAGCCGGTACGCAGAATACAACGTCAACCTCATCGTTGCCTACCAGCGGCTTTAATTCTTCTACCAGCGCAACTGCCTCAGTGGGAGTCATGTTCATCTTCCAGTTGCCGGCAATAATCTTTTTTCTGCTCATCTGATTTTACCTCACATTATCTGTTTCTTCGCCCCGGGGGGGGGAAACCCAAACTCCGCTTACGCTTTGTTGTCGGCAGCAGCCACGCCCGGAAGCTCCTTGCCCTCCAGGAATTCCAGAGAAGCTCCGCCGCCTGTGGAGATGTGGGTCATCTTGTCCGCAAAGCCCAGTCTCTTCACCGCGTTGACAGAATCGCCTCCGCCGATCACGGTAGTAGCGTCAGCCAGCTCCGCCACGGCGCGGCAGACTTCCAGGGTGCCTTCCGCGAAGTTGGAGAACTCGAACACGCCCATGGGGCCGTTCCACACTACGGTCTTGGCGCCCTTTAAGGCCTCCTTATATGCCGCAATGGTCTTGGGTCCGATGTCGTATCCTGACCATCCTGCCTCGATCACATCAACTACCTTGCGCTCGGTATCATTGTTGAATTCCTTGCCCTCCACATGGTCAACCGGCAGAAGCAGCTTCACGCCCTTGTCCGCGGCCTTCTTCACCATCTCCAGAGCATAGTCCAGCTTATCCTCCTCGCAAAGGGAATTGCCGATCTCCTGGCCCTGAGCTTTGGCAAATGTGTAAGCCATACCGCCGCCGATAATCAGGGTGTCCACCTTGTCAAGAAGGTTATTGATCACGTTGATCTTGTCAGATACCTTCGCGCCGCCAAGGATAGCGACAAACGGGCGAACCGGATTCTCCACAGCCTGTCCCAAGAACTTGATCTCTTTCTCCATCAGGTAGCCCACCACGTTCTCCTTGGTGTACTTGGTCACTCCTACGTTGGAGCAGTGGGCTCTGTGAGCGGTGCCGAAAGCATCGTTTACAAATACGCCGCCCTCGCACAGGTCAGCCAGCTCTTTCGCGTAAGCGTCCGCCTTCTCGTCCTTGCCGTACTTGGTCTCTTCCACTCTGTAGCGGGTGTTCTGAAGCAGCAAAACTTCGCCGTCCTTTAATTCGGCAGCCACCTTCTGGGTCTCCGGTCCTGTTACCTTGGGATCATTGACAAACTTTACATCAACGCCCAGTCTCTCGCTGAGAGCGGGGGCAACAGGGGCTAAGGACATCTCCGGAACCGGCTCTCCCTTAGGTTTGCCAAGATGGGAGCACAGAATAACCCTCGCGCCCTGATCCAGCAGCTTCTTGATGGTGGGGATCGCCCCGTCAATACGGTTGTAGTTCTGGATCACGCCATCCTTCAGCGGCACATTGAAATCGCAGCGGACTAATACTTTCTTGCCCTTGAGATTGGTCAGATCATCTACGGTCTTTTTATTTAACATGGTAATCATACCCCTTTCCTGTTTTTCACGTTGAACAAGGTCCGGCCTTGCTCCACGTTTTGGGCAGGCACTCCAAACGGCACCTGCTTCTCTGCTAATCGCCGCGCCGGGCCCAGGCCGGCTTTTGCTGGCAAAACTCCTCACGGGGCCCGTGTGCAATCGAGTAGGGGAGGTCTTTTCCCCCTACTCGCCGCGCGGCCCGTGCGCCTCTTTAGCGGCAAACTTCCACTGCACGGGCCTGCGCACAAAAAGAGTCCGGTCCTGAGACCGGACCCTTATGTGGATCACTGATAGAACTTGTCCTGCAGATAATAATTACAGCTCAGCGAAGTACTTGATAGTTCTGACCATCTGGCTGGTGTAGGAATTCTCATTGTCGTACCATGAAACTACCTGAACCTCATACAGATCGTCGGCAATCTTAGCTACCATGGTCTGGGTCGCGTCAAACAGGGAACCGAACTTCATGCCGATAACATCGGAAGAAACGATGGGATCCTCGTTGTATCCGAAAGAAGCGGAAGAAGCTGCCTTCATAGCCGCGTTGATGCCCTCTTTTGTGATGTCCGCGCCCTTAACAACTGCTGTCAGGATGGTGGTGGAGCCGGTGGGTACCGGAACACGCTGCGCGGAACCGATGAGCTTGCCGTTTAACTCAGGGATAACCAGGCCGATAGCCTTGGCAGCGCCTGTGGAGTTGGGAACAATATTAGCAGCGCCTGCTCTTGCTCTTCTCAGATCGCCTTTTCTGTGGGGTCCGTCAAGGATCATCTGATCGCCTGTGTAAGCGTGGATGGTGCTCATGATACCGGACTGGATGGGAGCATAGTCATTGAGAGCCTTAGCCATAGGAGCCAGGCAGTTGGTTGTACAGGAAGCCGCGGAAATGATGGTGTCATCTTTGGTCAGTGTACCTTCATTTACGCTGAAAACAATTGTAGGCAGATCATTGCCTGCCGGAGCGGAGATAACAACCTTCTTCGCGCCCGCGTCGATATGGGCCTGAGATTTTGCTTTGGAGCAGTAGAAACCAGTACACTCCAGAACTACGTCAACGCCAATCTTGCCCCAGGGAAGGTCAGCCGCGTTCTTCTCCGCGTAGATCTTGATGGTCTTGCCGTCCACAGTGATGGAATCTTCGCCGGCCTCTACAGTGTGCAGATTGTCACCGATGCGTCCGGTGTATCCGCCCTGCGCGGTATCATACTTTAATAAATGAGCCAGCATCTTGGGATCTGTCAAGTCGTTGATCGCAACGATCTCATAACCCTCTGCCCCGAACATCTGTCTGAATGCCAGACGTCCAATACGTCCAAAACCATTGATTGCTACTTTTACTGCCATAACTCTCATTCCTCCTAAAGAATAAATTGAATTGCGATTGTTAAAATGTAATCAACCCCATAAACAATTCTACATAATTTTGCCAGAAATATCAAGTAGTTTTTAGAATTTTTACAATTCGTTTTTAATATATCCAGCAAGATTATAAGCATGATCGGAAATACGTTCCAAATTGCTGATAATATCCAAAAAAATCACTCCCGCAGACGGAACGCACTCCCCGCTGGACAGCCTCTCGATATGCTTTTCCCTCAGCTCCTCCTCTAAGCTGTCCACCTGGTCCTCATATTTACTCACCTTGCGCACCGCGTCCATATTGCCTGTCCTTCTGGCCTCTATGGCGTAGCCGTAGCTTTTGAACACGTTGTCGCTGATTTGGCGCAGATCCTCCACCCCTGTCTCGGAAAAGGTCAGCTTGTGGTTCACCAGGTACTCCGCGGACTCGGCCAGATTCTCCGCGTGGTCCCCCACTCTCTCAATATCGCTGACACTGTAGAAGAGATCATTCACCACCTGTTTCTGGCGCTCCGTCAGGGACAGGTTGTCGATCTTGATCAGATACTCGGTAAGCATCTTCTCCATGCGGTTGATTGTCTGCTCAACCTTGTAGACCTCCTCCACCTCCTCCAAATTGCCTGTAATGATGGCGTCGATTCCTCTCCTGACATTGCCCATGGTAATCTGACCCATATGGATCACCTCCAAAGCAGCGGTCTCCACGGCAAATGCCGGGGACTCGAAGATACGCTCGTCAAGATGCTTTAAGGCAGTCGCCTCGTCGCTGTCCTCCTCCGGCTCCTCCTCTTTCTCCTTTACCAGGATTCCCGACAATCTCACCAGCTGATTGGCAAAGGGGAACAGAAGGGTCGTGTTCACCAGGTTGAATACGGTGTGGAACATGGAGATCTCCATGGCAGAGATATTCCTGGCCGCCAGCGCCGGGTACATCATAAACAGCACAAACCCTATGATTCCAAAAATCAGAGATCCAATCACATTGAAACTCAAGTGCATCACCGCCGCCCGCTTGGCTGTCCTGGATCCCCCCATGCTGGAGAGCATGGCCGTGACGCAGGAGCCGATATTCTGTCCCAATGTGATGTAGATCGCGGCGTTAGTGGTCACCACCCCGTTTAAGGCCAGAGTCTGCAGGATACCCACGGAAGCAGAGGAGCTTTGAAGCAGAGCCGTCACCAGGGCGCCGATGACCATGCCCAGCAGCGGGTTGCCCCCCAGAACCTCAAAGGCTTTGGAAAATACAGGCGCGTCGGTGTAGGGCGAGATGGAATCGGACATAAACTCCAGGCCCATGAACAAAAGCCCAAGGCCCACCAGGATCTCGCCTACTGTGTGATATTTCTGCTTTTTTGTAAAAAGGATCATCAGAGAGCCGATGCCGATGAGAAGGGGCGCGTAAAACACCGGCTTCATCACCTCCATGGCATCCCCCAGCTGGCTCAAGGAGACGATCCACGCGGTGATGGTAGTGCCGATGTTGGCGCCCATGATCACTCCCACCGCCTGGGTCAGATTCAGCACCCCGGCGCTCACAAATCCCACCACCATAACCGTGGTGGCGCCGCTGCTCTGGATGATCGCTGTGATCAAAGCGCCCAGGCACACTGCCATAAAACGATTGTTGGTCAGCATTCCCAGAAACTGACTCATCTTTCCTCCGGCTGTCTTCTGCATTCCGTCCGCCATGATGTTCATGCCGTACAAAAACATTCCCAGGCCCCCCAAGAACCCGAACAGATTCGATATATTACCGGTAATTGACATGTTTTCCTCCTTTGGTATCGGCACGCGCCGCAAAGCAGCGCATGCGGTTATTGATACTCAGATAATCATAGCATATCCCCCACAGCCTCTGCCACTTTTTTCTAAGTTTTAGGTAAATTTTGTTAAATATTTATATATTAACCGGTAAAAACGAATATTTTTTGCTGTAAATTCCCTGCGCAGCGGTTTTTCTATCAGCACAGCTCTTCATTAAATGGCGAAAAGCCTTTCGAAATATTGTATCAGAATCTCCTTAATATGATGATATCTTCTGGCATAGGAATTCTCAATCCGAATCAGCTCAAATCCATGCTGCCTGCAGATCTCCTGCTTCTTCTTATCCCGAAGCTTTACCACCCTGTCCTCCATATGCTCTTTCCCGTCCAGCTCAATGGCAAGCAGAGGGATCTCCTGTCTGTCCCTGGTTCTCTCATAGACCACAAAATCAAACCTTCCTGAATAAAAAAGATCCGGATTCACCCTGGAATCCTCAAACACATGGGAGATCCCCACCTCCTTGTGAACCACGCATTTTCGCCCGCCGTAGAGAATATTGTCCAGGGCGTGGTTTAAGTTCTCCAAAAATGCCTCCTCTGTCTCGCTGCTGTAAGGCTTCACCCCCAGAGCCCTGGAGGCCGCTGTCCTGGGCGTGACCGCGGAGACCCCTTTCGACTTCACGTATTCCACCAGGTCAAAAAGGTCATCCCTCTCCCCCTCCTCCCGAAGCCGGGCCATGTTCCTTTCACTCCCAAAGATCACCAGCTGTTCCCTTGCCCTGGAGGTGGCCACGTTGATCAGCTCCTTATTATTTTTCAGCCACTGGTAGGTCCCTTTATGACTCTGGTCTGTCAGCGCCATGGAAAACAGAATCACATCCTTCTCGTCGCCCTGAAAAGCATGGACCGTTCCGCAGGTCACATCTGTGATCCCCTGCTCTTTCAAAAGAGAGTCGATATACTCTTTCTGGTTGACGAAAGGGGTGATGATTCCGATTTTCTTATCCCGGTGGCTTCTCACATAGTCTGCCACAGCCTGGGCCTCCGCCGGGGCCGTATTCCTCCCAGCCCCCTGGTCCTCCCCCATCTCCATAAACACAAGGGGTTCCCGGGACTGGCTCTGGGTCCTGATGTTCAGTTTGTTGTTGTAATATTTCCGGTTATTAAAATCAATAATCTTTTTGTCACAGCGGTAATGATAGCTTAACAAAATCTCATCGCTGACCGAATCGCTGGCCAGATAAGTTTTATAGAGAGAATTCTCCAGATAATCATACTCCTTTGCCACAGAGTACCGTTTCCTCAGGATCTGATTATCTTTGGCATCCAGAAGAATCACCGGGTTCAGCTGCTGGGGATCCCCCACCAAAAGCAGGTTCTCCCCCCTGATCACAGGGATCAGTCCCACTGCCAGATTGCACTGGCTGGCCTCGTCCATGATCACCATGTCAAAACAAGGCTCCGGCTCTCCCAGTTTGTGGGCAGAAATACAGGTGGTGGCGATCACCGGGAAAATCCGCTGCAGCTTCTTAATGTTCCCCTCTGTTTTCAAATATTTTTCAAATTCTTCCAACTGCAAATCCCTATCCTCCATAAAAAGGAGGTCCATGAGATCTTTATTTTTCGGCTCATCCAGCCGCTTTATATGATTCGCCGAGGTGTAAAACAAATATTTGGCGAACTCCTCCATATCCCCTGCCAGCACCGACAGGGCCTCCTCATCTGTCACTGTTCCCACCTCCCCAAGCTGCCTCTTCACCTCATCAAGCTGGCGGCCTTGAAGTTCCACGGTAAAGGTCAGATGGCGGTTGGACTGGATCAGTTTTTCCAGAGTCTCCTTCCGTTCCGTCAGATCCAGAAATCTCTCCCGCCGTTTTAAAAGGGCTGTGAGCTGTTTTGTCTTCTGGATCCTGTCCCCCTTATTTTTCTTCAGAGTATTCGGAAAAATCTTGATCTTTTTTGTCCTCTCATAGAGATCTTTCATATACACAAGAGCCCTGGCGTCTCTCTCCCTGCTTCCCAGGCGAAGAATCGGAAAAGGGATCTGCTGTCCCTGATACATAAGTCCTGACATGGCATCAAACACCCCATCAATGGGATGGTTGTTATAAGAAGTAAACAGCACGGTCCGCCCGTTAAAATAAGCGGTGGCAATGGTATTGACGATGGTATTGGTCTTTCCAGTCCCCGGCGGTCCTTGGACATAGGCAAGAGGATATTTCATGGCATTGTGGATCGCCAGAAGCTGATCCAGATTTACCCGATTGTTGACCAGGGTGACAGGATATTCCTTTCGCCGGACAGGCCTTCCCAGCAGATCTCCAAAAAAGGCTTTGATGGGAAACGTCACCTCACCCCTGTCATACATATCCAGGACAGCCTTATACTCCCGGTCCAAGTCTACCTGAATTCTTCCTTCTATGGCGATCAGGTAAGGCATGTCATCCACTCCCTGAATCTGCCGGTTTCCGGCGGTAATCCGGTCTTTGATCCGCTCCTGATTGGCCTCGAAATCATCTAACAGATCATAATCCTCAGCCTCCAGGTACTTTCGAATACTGAGCCGCTCTCCATCCACCGTAAACTCCCGGCAGATGGTGACCTCCGGCGCCGGTGTCAGGCATCTGGCCCTCACATCCAGCCGGAGCTTCCTGTACGCCAGAACGTACAGGCCCTTCTTTGTATGGATGCTGGTCACGTTCATGGCCAGACAGCGGATTCTCAGACCAGAAGAAGAGCCGGCTTCTCCCGAACCGCCGGAAAACATCCCGCCCTCAGCCGGACCATTTCCCTCTCTCTGCCTCTGGGACTTTTTCTGAAAATCCCTTACAATATCGCCAAACTGCTCATCGCTCAGCTGATATACCCCATGCTTAAAAGAATCTCCATCCAGACGGCGGATGAGTCCATAATCCGTCTTGTAAGGCGTAGTGTCCAGGCGGCTGCAGTCTAAAAGATAATTCAAAACCTTTAAGTTGGAAACATGAGAAAATAATGTCTGGTATTTCTCCGGATGATACCGGATATCATTTACCAGCTTTTCATTGATCCTATAGTAAGAACCTTCGATCACGGCGCTTGACAGAATCGAGTCAATATAGATAAACAGCTCCTGGACCGTATGCCGGGCCAGATGGAAACCGTCCGCAATCAACATCCTTTTGGGCACGCTGACCGCCTTGATGGCAATCCAGTAATTGGTGATATTCTGATCCTGATTCCTGTACTCAATACTGAGCCAGCAGCCTTCATGGATGGACTGGAAAATGTCTTTGCAGATTTTATTCATAAGACCATGGTTCCCCCTGCTCGCCGCTCCGGGGCGGGGCCGCGCAAACGGCCGCATTCCCTTTCCGCCCCATGTGCATAAAAATATAGTCAAGTATAACTTGCCGCCACCCGTCAAGGTGATGACCTGCGCGCATCAGTGCGTTTCCTAGTATAACATAGGACGCATC
The DNA here is from genome assembly GCA_947066955.1 of uncultured Hungatella sp. Classification (GTDB taxonomy): domain Bacteria; phylum Bacillota; class Clostridia; order Lachnospirales; family Lachnospiraceae; genus UBA3402. The sequence continues at coordinate 3,439 of CAMTAF010000068.1, read as the reverse complement.
AGGTCCGCAACCTGGCGAAAACCCGCTTTTCATTTTTCTTGCCCTTTTAATCCGCACATGCTAGAATGAATCATAGAACATACCGCACTTCTCTCTCCTACGGAGCCAAGACATTTCATGCTACAAGGTATATTTTTCGGAAAGGAGGCGTTGACAGATGGCAAAATCCTTTAATGTAAATGGTGCCTGCAAACCAAATCGTCATTACATGGTTGATCTGGAGTCGAGATTAACAGAGATCAAACATATGGTCGATGCTAATGAATATTTTACCATCAACAAAGCAAGACAATTTGGTAAAACAACGATTCTGCGGGCATTGGCTGATTTTTTGAAAAGAGATTATATCGTTATCAGTCTCGATTTTCAGAATATCGAATCCATTGAGTTCTCCGACGGAAGTTCATTTGTCCATGCTTTGGCAAGAGAGATCAATAAAAAGATCTGTAAGATAGAATCTATCCCAGATAAGGTCAAAATCAGGTTGTTTCAACTGGCAGACATTGAAAATAAAGATGTCCGTATGGCTGGGTTATTCAGCTGTATCAGTGATTGGTGCGCCCAATCAGTAAAGCCCATTGTTCTTATCATAGACGAAGTAGATACGGCCACGAATAACCAGGTATTCTTGGATTTCCTGGCACAGTTACGAGCTGCTTATATCGATCGTGACGAAACACCTACCTTTTGGTCCGTGATATTGGCGGGTGTCTATGATATCCGCAATATGAAACAGAAAATCCGGCCAAGTGACGACCATAAACAGAATAGTCCGTGGAATATCGCCGCTGACTTTGATGTGGAGATGAGTTTTTCTGCTGCTGACATTCAGGGAATGCTTGACCAGTATGAAGCCGATCACCACACAGATATGGATTCCGATGAAATCGCCAGAATGATTTTCGACTATACCTCTGGTTATCCATTCTTAGTTTCACGGCTTTGCAAACTGATGGATGAAAAGATTGCCGGCACGAAAAATTTTCCAGATAAAAGGTCCGCATGGTCCAAAGCCGGTTTATTGGAAGCGGTCAAACGTCTGACCTCCGAGAAAAATACATTGTTTGAGTCGCTGATTGGGAAATTAAACGACTATCCTGAAATGAAAGGCATGATTTACCTGCTTCTTTTTCAAGGCCAGACCATCTCCTATAACGCGGATGAACAGGCAACGGATATGCTGCTTATGTTTGGGTTCATAAAAGTGGAGCGGGAAACCGTACACATCGCTAACCGCATCTTTGAGACCCGGCTGTATAATTATTTTCTTACTTTGCCAGAGGTTCAGAATGGTGATATGTATCGATTGGCTTTGCGGGATAAAAATCAGTTTATCCGTGACGGGCAGTTGGATATGGAGCGGATTCTCAAAAAATTTGTGGTACATTTTGATGATATTTATGGCGACCGGGATGACAAATTTCTTGAGGAGGATGGACGGCGCTATTTTCTGCTCTATTTAAAGCCAATCATTAATGGAAGCGGGAACTATTATATAGAATCGCGAACCAGGAATCAGGAGCGGACAGATTTGATCATTGACTATCATGGAGAGCAGTTTATAGTTGAAATGAAGATCTGGCATGGAAATGCCTATAACGAGCGGGGAGAACAGCAATTAATTGATTATCTCGATCACTACCATTTGAAAAAGGGATATATGCTCAGTTTTAATTTTAATAAAGGAAAGGAAGCAGGTGTCAAAGAAATCAGATTGGGCGGCAAAGTATTGATTGAGGCAGTGGTGTAGGAATATGGGTTTTGAAAAACCCGCTTTTCATTCATGAAATTTCAAGGCATAATGATTGTGCCGCACATCCCGCGGCAGAAGGGAGATTATCATGAATAACCATACTCTGACTTTGGCCCACATCACCGCATATGCCCGCTTTCTGACAGAAGAGGAGCGGGCCCCTGCCACTGTTGAAAAATATATCCGGGATATCCGCTCCTTCGCCGCGTGGCTGGGCAACCGGGAGGTGGCCAAGGATACCGCCGCCCAGTGGAAATCCCATCTTCTGGCTCAGGGCAAAGCGCCCTCCACTGTCAACGGCAAGCTGTCCGCCTTAAACGGACTGTTCTGTTTTCTGGGGTGGGATGGCCTTAAGATCAAATTTTTGAAGATTCAAAAGAAAGTATTTCGGGAAACCGACAGGGAACTGACCAGACAGGAATACCGGCGGCTTCTGGAGACAGCCTGCTGCCGGCGCCTTGGCTGGCTGGAGCTTTTGATGGAAACCATCTGTTCTACCGGCATCCGGGTGTCCGAGGTGGAATACATAACCATAGAAGCGGTCCGGGCCGGGAGAGCGGATATCCGTCTCAAGGGCAAGATCCGCACCATCCTCCTGCCAGGCAAATTGTGCCGAAAACTGCTAAAATATGCCAAAAAACAAAAAATCGCCTCCGGCCAGATCTTTCTCGCCGAAAACGGAAGCAGCCTCTCACGCCATCAGATCTGGCGGGCCATGAAAAAAATCTGCGCCCAGGCTAAGGTGGACCCCTCCAAGGTCTTCCCCCACAACCTGCGCCATCTCTTTGCCGTCACATTTTACCAGGCCACCCGGGATATCGTCAAGCTGGCAGATGTGCTGGGACACAGTTCCATCAACACCACCCGGATCTATCTGCTCACCACCTGCGCGGAGCACGCGCGGCAGCTGGAACTGCTGGGGCTGGTGGTCTAAAGCCTGGAAACAGAATTTACCGTCTGTTGTCAAAAAAAGGCAAAACATGTAATATTTTGCTTATTATAGCACAGATAATTTCGAAAATGCAATAACCTCTTAAAAATTCTGTAAAAAATCACAAAAACTTTCTCACGAAAAAAACAGCCTCGGATTTAACGGTGATTCTCCGCGGCCTTTTTTCGTGCCCTGTTATGGAATTATTTTTGTCCATGGCTGCTTTCCACTTCTTTTTTACTCCCCAAAAATCAACTCATTCCGCGGAAACAGCAACAGACGGTAAATTCTGTTCCCAGGCAAAACAGACGCCAAGGAGACCCCCATGACCTCAAAGATCACCGCCGGTATCAGACTGCTGGCTATGGATTTCAGACAGTTTAAAAAGGAATACCCATACCTGGCCTGGTGGCTCGGTTTTTTTGTCCTGCTGACTTACGGTGTCAGGATTGTCCACGACAATATTTTTCTGGACAGTGAGCTGATGGTGCTCATCCCCGATTCCATGCACCGCCAGTGGGTCGGCATCAACCGGTTCGGCCTTGCCTTTACTTCCCGTCTCTTCGGAATGTCCAGGCTCATCCCCTTTGTCTCCTGCCTTCTGGCCGCTGCCGCCATATGGGCAAGCGCCATAGCCTTAAGCTTCGCGGCCTATGGATGGTGCAAAAAGAGCAGCCGCTACAGGATTTTTTTGTATCTGTTCCCTGCTCTTTTTGTCACATCGCCTGTTTTTGCCGAGCAATACCTTTTTGTGC
>CAMTAF010000067.1 GCA_947066955.1 uncultured Hungatella sp. | reverse complement strand
GGACAGTGGGTCGTTGAGACGGATTACGGAGAATATGGGCTGAAAGTGGTGGCGGTGATGCAGAAGGCGGACGCCTTCTGGCGCATTTGGAATATCCAGATCATTATGTACGGAATCCTGGCCGCCTCCCTGGCAGTGCTCCTCATGGGCTCCCTGTGGTTTTCCAAAAGGCTGACCCAGCCTATCCGGAGCATGATGGACCAGATGTCCCAGATCGAGAGCGGAAATTTTAAGGTGAGGCTTACCGATGCCTCCAACGACGAGATCGGGGTTTTGTCCAGACGTTTTAACCAGATGTCCCAGGAGCTGGAGGACTACATCAACAAGTCCTATGTGGCCCAGCTGAGGCAGAACGAGGCGGAGATGACGGCCCTAAAGTCCCAGATCTATCCCCATTTCCTCTATAACACCTTGGAGATCATCCGCATGGAGGCCCTGGAGATCGAGGAGGGGGACCGGCGGGTGTCCCGCATGATCGAGGCTCTGTCCAAGCAGATTCACTACATGATCGGCCCCATGCAGGATATGGTGCCCTTGAAGACAGAGGCGGATATGGTAGAAAAATATGTGTATCTGCTGAACTGCCGCACGGCGGGAAAGGTACAGCTGTCCATAGACTTGGACGGCATGTCCGGCCTGATGGTTCCCAAGCTGATCCTCCAGCCCATTGTGGAAAACGCCTATGTCCACGGCATCAAGCCCATGGCGGGAACAGGCAATATTATGATCGACGTGGAGAAGGGGGAGGGGGAATTTGTCATCTCCCTTCTGGACAACGGGGTGGGTATGGATGAGGAGGCCCTGAGACACCTTCAGCGATTTTTGGACAGCGATGAGATCGGCATCAAGAATGAGTACAACTGGCAGAGTATTGGATTAAAAAATGTCCACGACAGGATACGGTACCTGTACGGGGAAGAGTATGGGCTGGAGATCACCAGCACACCGGGCATCGGCACCATGGTGCGGATCCTGATGCCGGATGCCGGGACAGACAAGGAGGTACAGGATGATACGGATGGTTCTGGCAGATGACGAGCCTGTGATCACCAGGGGGATCCAAAAACTGGTGGATTTTAACAGCCTGGGAATCCAGGTGGCAGGTGAATATCAGGACGGGAAGGCAGCTTTGGAGGGAATTGTGTCCCTCCAGCCGAACATCGCCCTTCTGGATATCCACATGCCGGGAAAATCAGGAATCGACATTCTCAAAGAGCTGAAAGCCATGGGAAGCAAAACCAAAATCATCTTCATCAGCGGTTTTCAGGATTTTCAGTACGCCAAGGATGCCCTGCGGTACGGAGCAGAGGACTATCTGTTAAAGCCGGTGATCCGGGATGAGCTTCTGGCGGCCCTGGAGCGGTGCTGCCGGGGGTTAAGGGAAACCTGGCTTACAGGGGATTTTCCCGGACAGGGGGAGAGGGGAGCGGATGCGCCCCCTTACGACAAACTGGCGGACATGGAGGAGACCGTCTATGTGCCGGCCCTGGTTGACATCCTGTGGAACGGGGAGGAGACCAGACAGGAGAGAAAGCTCATCCGATTTTCCGTGATCAGCCATGTGGAAAAGTATCTGGAGGAGAGGAAGAGGGGGATCGTCTTTTCGAAAAACCAGAACCTGGTGATCATTCTCAAGGGCATGGAGCGTCAGGAGGCAAGAGAGTTTTTATGCGGCATGGCGGTCTCTATGGAGTCTGCCTTCGGGCATCGGCTGGGGGCTTTGGTGGGTCCTGCGGCGGAATCCATGAGCCAGATTCCGGAGAGCTACCAAAGGTGTCTGGAGTGGAAGGGGTACTTATTTTTCGAAGATCAGCTGGGAGTGCCTGTGATCTGCGCAGGGAGCCAGGTGTTCCAGAAAAAAGTGGATACCCAGGAATTCGAGTCCTGCCGGAGCCGGCTGCTGGAGGCCATGGTCACACAGAACAAGGAGTCTTTTGACAAATGTTTAAAACAGTTTGTCCGCTATGTGTGCATCCGGTCCGAGGGCAAAAAGGAAGACGCCTGCTACCATTTCTGCACCACCATCCGCATGGCGGGAGAGCGGGTAGGCCAGCTTGGGGTCCCTGCCCTGGATTATGATGTGAAGGATATCCTGGAGCAGGGGAGGGAGACCGCCAACTACCGGCAGATGTCGGCGCTGTACGGCTCCTACCTGGAGCGGTATCTGGAGCAGGTGAAGGATTCCATTATCCGCAGCGACAAAAAAGATATCATACGGGCAAAGGAATATATTGAGGAGCATTACAGGGAGAACTTAACCCTGGAGGTCCTGGCCTCGGAGATCCACATGAATGCTTACTATTTCAGCAGCTTCTTTAAGAAGAACTCCGGGGAGAATTTTAAAGATTATGTCAATAAGGTGAGACTGAAACACGCCATGGCCCTTCTGGTTTCCACGGACAAAAAGACTTACGAGATCGCGGACCAGGTAGGGTTTCGGGATGCCAGGTCATTTTCCGAGCTGTTTCAGAGAACCTACGGAGAGACGCCGGCCAGCTATCGCAAGAGAGTCAAGCGGGAGCAGGGGGACGGCGGGGATTGAGAAACAAAAAAGCATAACGGGAGGTTTACGCATGAGACCAAAAATAAAGAGAGGAATACTGAGACGGATCACATCGTTTTTCCTGGCGGTCTGCATGGTTCTGGGGCTGGGAGTGCCGGGAGGATTGATGGAAGCGCATGCAGAGACAGAGATCGCCGCGTCGGCGTTTGTATCTAATTTCAGCGGCCAGGGAGGTACCAATTACCAGGGCGCATCCAATGTGATTATGGGAAAAGGAAGGCATGTCTATATCCGCCTGAATCTTTCTGTCATTGATGTGGGGGAGGAAGGAACCGTGCTGCTGAAATTTCCTTACGCCAAAAGCGGTAGCCAGGAGTGCGCCTTTGTCATCACCCCATGCAGTGAGTATCTGCGGGAGGGGGATCAGGACAGCCAGACTGCCTGGGAGAAGGCGAACATTACCTATAATAAACGCCCGCTAGATCTGGAAGGGGAGCCCACAAAGACAGACGTGTTTGTGCCCAATACCCAGAAGCCTCTTTCGCTGGATATCAGTGAACTGGTTAAGGCGGGAAAGGCAGCGGGAAAAACGGTGCTGAGTCTGCATATTACCACGGACAGGGTAGATGACGGCAAAACAGAGGCCGCAGAGTACACAAACGCCCCATATGTGGAAGTAACCAAAAAAGACGCAGAACCTTTCCAACCGGTTAAACCGGAGAAGAAGGGGGACAACTACTGGGAGAGTGGCCTGATTTCCCAGAAGGTGTTTAAGATGAAGGGGGAAGACGGAAAGTACGTAAAACTGGCGGATGGCAGTGATAGTTTTACGGTAACGGATCAGGCGGATGAGGCGTCCGTTTTCAGCCTTTATGCTTTTGATTATACGGAGTTTGAAGGGGCTTCCCCAGATAAAACTACGTATGTAGGTACTACATTCGCCATCAAATGTCTGGATAATAACAAGTACCTTTCGATCCAGAATTATTTCGCAGAGGATGATACCGATAAAACTTACTGGAATACACGGGACTACGGCCTGGAGATCCGTGCCTGCGCTCCGGATGTAAACTGGAATGAGAGGTTTTATCTGGATCAGTATGAATCGGGAACTTATGCCATAAAGGCCCACTATGACCTGAAAGGAAGCCGGGACGCAGGAGTGGACAAGACACCGGTGCGCATGGGCGACCAGCTGTATACCTCTCAGTCCAATCGGGGAGCCTATAAGTTTACCTTTGAGGATGTGGCGGACCGGGAACCTGCCGCGCCTGTGGAGGAAGAGCATACCTTTGTCCATCCGGGCATTATGCATTCCAAGGAAGAGCTGGACGCCATGAAGGCCCATGTGGCCGCTAAGGAAGAGCCCTGGTATTCCGGCTATCTGAAGCTTCAGACAGTTCCGGATAATATGTCCAACCCTGATTTTTCCATAAAGGCCCTCGCGGGGGTGGGAAGAGGCAACCCGACAGGTTCCGGCAATATCGGCGATTTTGAAAAGTCGGGCAATGCCGCCTACTTCAACGCCCTTCAGTGGGTGATCAGCGGAGATTCCAGGTACGCGGAGGCCAGCGTGAGAATCCTCAACGACTGGGCCAATACTTTAAAGATCGTTGACGGAAGAGACCGCATCCTCGGCGCGGCTATCAACAGCTGCCGCTTTATCAATGCCGCGGAAATCATGAAATATTACGACGGCGGCTACAGCGGCTACAGCGACGCTGATTTTAAAAAGTTCCAGGATATGCTGATCAATGTAATTTACCCGGTAATTGAGGACCTGGGCGGGCCTATGACGGCTAACGGGAACTGGGATACCGCATCCCTGATCTCCATGATTTCCATAGGCGTGGTATGCGACAACTCCGGTATTTACAACCGCGCGGTCAGACTTTACCAGGATATCCACGTCAACGGCTCTATCGAGGTATATGTCAATGATGAAGGACAGTCGGTGGAAAGCGCCCGGGATATGGCCCATTCCCAGCTGGGAATCGGGTACATGGCGGATGTGTGCATGGTTGACAAGCATCAGGGCGGAGATTTATACAGCCTTCATGATAACCGTCTGGCGAAAGCTTTTGAGTGGACGGCTTGGTACAATCTGGATGACAGCCAGTGGGCGAGGGAAGTTGACCCTATGGACAATGTGTTCGGCGATCAAAGCAGAGGACGCTGGACCAGCATGGACAGTGAGCAGATTGCCTGCGGAGAATTGCGCCCGGTCTATGAGGTGCCCCTGGCACTGTACGGGGACAGCGTGGAGATGCCTTGGACCGAAAAGGCGGCCCAGGCTATGCGGGCCCAGGGCTATGTTCATAACGACAATCTGAACTTCGGAACCTTAACCGCGTATTCAGGCGCTTCCCAGACCGAGCCCTGCCAGCCCTATTTCCAGATCAGGACCAGGCTGGAGCCATGGTATCAGAGGAAAAAAGGAGACGTGAATAAGTATGGAACACCAGATGAGACAAGTCCATACGAAACTCTGCCTTCTTACTTTACGGTGTCGGAGACAGGAGAGTTAATTGCTTCCAGCAAAAAGGCAACCGCTCCTTACTTCCAGCTGATCCGCAACGAAGATAACACCTACGCGGTAAAATGTGTCCCCACTGGACGCTACCTTTCCGTAAAAGAGGAAACGGTGGGAGATGCCAATGTGATCAAGGCAGACGCGACGGCGATCGGGCCAAATGAGAAATTTAACTATTATTGTACCGGAGCAGCCCGCTACTATCTGAGTTCACCTGCGTTTGGCAACCGGAATGTGTATGTCTATGCAGAAAATACAAGCAATCCGCACAATGCCGTATTAACCATGCGTCTGGGACCCAACACAGGTTCCAATGTGAAGAACGAAGAAATCCTGAACATTTATTATAATACCGAGGATAAGGCAGCCGCTGAGATCGAGTCAGGGATCAGTGAGATTAAGATTACCAGTCTTCCCAGCAGGACGTTGTACAAAACGGGAGAAAACTTAGATACCACTGGTCTCAAGGTAGTGGCTAAGAACAAAAACGGGATTGACCAGGTGCTGGGCGAGGACGATTACACACTTTCCGGCTATGATTCTTCGCAGGAAGGTAGGCAGCAGGTTACCGTCACTGTGACAGATCCGGAGAGCCAGACCGAATATGAGGCATTCTTCCAGGTTGAGTTCGATGACAATTACATTGGAAGAATCCAGGCAGAAGATTTCGCGGATAAAGCAGGCAACATCTACATAAGAGAGGACAAAGAGCCTGTGCCGGGAACAAACGGCGATCTGATCCTCACAGGCGCGGACAAAGGGAAGTTTGTGGATTTCTCTGACCCGGTTGCGGACAGCAGTAAGTGGCAAAACGGAATTCCCGCCGGCCAGGACACCGTGACCTGGAAGATCAATGTTCCGGTGGATGGATTCTACCGTGTCGCTTTCCGCTACAATAATCCGGGAACTAAGTGGGACGGCCACCGCAACGCGAGAGATGAGCGGAACTGTCGGATCGTTGTCAATGATAAAGATAATATTATGACAACAGGGAACACCTGGGTGGGCTGGATGATCTTCAATGTATCTGGATACAACAGTGATACCTTTGATCAGTCCACGGTTCAGTCCGCGGGCACCATCGGCGGAAATACCTGCTGGAACACCAATTACATGAACATGTACCTTGAGGCAGGGGAAAATGAGCTTACCCTGGGCATCGAGGCGCCTCCGGGACAGGGCGTGTACGACGGCCCCAATCTGGACTGCTTTGATATCATCTATGTGGGTGACGAGTACATGGACGAAAGCCAGATCCCCTATATAGACAGCGAGTTCGAATTTCATCATCCCGGCATCTATTATACACTGGAAGACTTGGAAGCCATGAAAGCCGGAAAGGACGAAGAAGGCACCCTCTATAACAAAGGCTTTCAGCAGCTTGAGAGTTCCAAGTATTCAAAGAAGGATTATCAGATACAGCTTACAGGGGATACTTACGATGTAGGCCCCTATAACAATCCGAAAGTTCAGGCAGATCAGTTTAACCGTGATATGATGGCTTCCCATTACAATGCCCTGATGTGGTATCTGACCGGGGACAAGGAGCATGCGAAGAAATCCATAGAGATCCTGAACAACATGGTAAATACCGTGAAGGTGATCGGCGACGGAAATGATGTCCGGCTGCGAATCCCCCTGGTGGGCATAGAGGCGCTGAACGCAGCGGAAATCCTGAAGAATCTGTACAACGAATCGCCGGATGTCCCAGAGGAGGAGAAATGGCAGCCAGAGGATGTAGAGGCTTTTGAGACCTATCTCCGGGAGAAGCTGCTGGCAAAAACCAAAGATTTCTATCCACAGGCCAACGGAAACTGGGATGCCCTGATCGGCACTTATAACATGGCTGCTGCCGTTTACCTGGAGGATGCGGAGTTATTTAACAAGTGCCTGACCCAGTACTACATAGGAAATACCCAGGGAGGCAATACCGCTTCCATGGGTTCCATGCCCAGCTATATTTACGCCACAGGAGAGGCACAGGAGAGCAGTCGGGACCAGAACCATGTGGAGATGGGGCTTACCGGCCTGGCGCACCAGTGCAATATCGCCTGGAATCAGGGCCTGGATCTCTTTGAGGCTTATGATAGCCGCCTGTTAAAGGGAACCGTATATCATGCTCTCTATAATATGAGGGAAGATGTGGATTCGGCAACCTTTATCTCCGACAAGAAGAGAGGGGAAACCCACACCGTATTCGAGGTTGTATATCAGCACTATAAGAAGTACGGCGACATCGGCCAGGAGGATTTGGACATTCTCCAGAGAATGGTGGAGACCGTAAGCCGGGGCGATGGAAAGTCCATCGACAACGGATTGGGCGAAAACTGGAACTGGTATCTGGCTATGCTCTTTACAAGAGAAAGCCGGGAAGATATTGAGAGGGCCACAGAGCTGGCAGTGGAAGAACTTCCGGTGAAGACCGTATATACTTTGGGCGAGGAGCTTGACTTAGAAGGCCTTAAGGTCGTGATGACAGACAGCAAGGGAGTCAGGAGGACCTTGGCGGCAGAGGAGTACACCGTAGACGCAAGTGATTTTGATTCTGACACAGCAGGAGAAAAACTGATTGTCATCCACTACACCGATGATATGGGCAGGACTCTGGCAGTTTCCTTTACGGTGAATGTGGTAGAAGAAATATTCTATACCAGCAGAATCAAAGTGACAAAGAATCCTGCAAAGACTACATATTATGTAGGTGAAGAATTTGACGCCTCGGGCATGGAGGTTACGGCTGAGCAGAAGGCGACTGTGAGCAATGCGGTAAGAGAAGTGCCTCTGGAAGAAAAAGATTTGACTTATGAGTATGACTTCGGAAAAGCGGACAGCCAGGCTGAGGTTAAAGTGATCTATGAGGAGGAAGATGACCAGGGAGAGCTTAAGACCTTCACCGCCACTGTCAAGGTAAAGGTTGAGGAAGAACCCAAGGAAGAACTGTACTATACAAGCCGCATCAAGATTGTCTCCAAGCCAAAGAAACTGATCTATCAGCCAGGAGATGACTTTAATCCGGAAGGCCTGAAAGTAAACGCCGTTCTAAACCCGTTGTCCGGGGAAGGAGGATCCAAGGAACAGCCTCTGGATGCGGACAGCCTGGATTATGAGTACGATTTTGCGGAACCTGGCGCGAAGACCGTGAAGATCCTCTACATGGGACTGGATAAGAATCAGGAGGAGAAACTTTTCACCGCTTCCTTGGAAGTGACTGTGGCTCAGCCCGCCCAGGAAGGGTTCTACACAGACAAGATCGCCATTACCAGAAAACCGGATAAGATGACCTACAAGACAGGAGAGAGTTTTGACCCTGCGGGCATGGTAGTCACCGCTTACCAGGTGAACAGGGAGACAGGAGAGGTAGAAGAGGAAGAGATCCAGGACTACCAGATCGCTCCCAAGACTCTCATGGCAGAGGGAACCTGTACCATAACCGTGTCCTACGCCTCCACAGGCAAAGACGGCGAGGCCAGGATCTTTAAGGATACCCTGGAGGTTCAGGTGGAGAAAGCCGGGACAAAGCCAGAAGACCCGGATGACCCGTCAAAACCCGACGACCCGTCCAATCCGGATGACCCGTCAAAACCCGATGACCCGTCGAATCCGGACGATCCGTCAAACCCAGATGATCCCGCAAACCCGGATGACCCGTCGAATCCAGACAATCCCGGCACACCGGATGAGCCGGAGGAGCCCGACGACCCATCTAAGCCGGATACTCCAGGGATCACTGTGCCGAGGCCGGAGATTAACCGGGATGATCTGACTCCGGAACAGAAAGAGGAGGCCGAGCGGCAGATCGAGGATCAGACGAAAGCAATCGAGGAAGCTCTGAATGATGCCGTGAGAGACAAAGATTTTGTAAACCGGAACACCACGGGCCTGGACGAGGCTGTTTCCAAAGACCAGGAGGTGGAAATCAGACAGACGGTCGAGGATATTGAGACAGAAGCTGTGGTGACAGTGGAGGAAGACGGAACCGTGACCGTAACCGTTGTCATCACGAAACTGGTCTATGACGTGAGTCTTTATGACATAGCGACTGATGAGAAGGTGGAGATGACAGGCAACACCAGAAAGATCCGCTTCCCCGTGGTGCTGCCGGGAGAGGGAATCGACCCCAAGGCCAAGTATGTAAAGACCACCCACAAGGGTGACATCACATACTCGGATATGGAGCAGGAAGGCGAGACCCGATACACCATGATCGAGACCACCTCCTTCAGCCCCTTTGTCCTTGAGTTCACGCCCTCCAAGCCCGCCCAGGGACTGCGAAACAGCAGAGGAGGCCAGGCAGCGCCCGCCAAAAAGACCGGCACCGCCAAGTGGGTACAGGACAGCGTGGGCTGGTGGTACCAGAACGCTGACGGCACATGGCCCGCGGACTGCTGGATCCAGCTGGCCTGGAACGGAACCACTCAGTGGTATCGGTTCAACAAGGAAGGCTACATGGTGATTGGCTGGTATCAGGACATTGACGGAAACCGCTATTACCTCCACGATGTGTCCGACGGAAGCCAGGGGTATATGTACACCGGATGGCGCCAGATCGGCGGAAAGTGGTACTATTTCCGTGAGAACGCGGGAGGTCCCCAAGGGTCCCTTCTTGTGAGCGGAACCACGCCAGATGGATACGGGACAGACGCTCAGGGAGTGTGGATTCCGTAAGACAGTATTGAAAAAGGCCGCCCTGCCAGAGTATGAAAGCTCTGGCGGGGCGGCCTCTTTATGCCTGAGGCTTCAAAACCATGGAAGAATTGGAAGACCTGTCAGAAAGCGTGGGATTTGAATAATGTTCTGGAATGAAAGCTGGGATAAAGTCAGAACATCGCGGGTCTGGATATCACGGTTAAAAAACTAGGGCGCCTGGACAGAATAATGATTATTATGATTGCGTAGCAACGAAAAACCGCCGCGCCGATGGCCAGGAAGCCAGAGGCGAGGCGGTTTTTCTGCTTTGCAGGAACTTGACAATGAACAGGGAATTTGATACATTTCTGACATAAGTTTAACTTGGGAGTAAGGACAAGATATAAGGAGGCGGCTATGTCACTACGATTATTGACGCATATGGGAAGAAAACCGGAAGGATTGCGAGTTGTTATGGACAATGAGGATTTTTTTATGAAACAAACCATCCATATGCTGGATGAGAGGGTAAACGGCCTTACAAAACACACAGACAACGCAACTTATATTGACGAGAGATATTTCAGAGACAGGTATGGAGCATATGTGCCATGGTTTGATATGAGTACTGGCGGAAAGACGGTGTTAAATATATTTTATAATCCTGATATTTGCTTCAGCCAGAAAGAATGTGGTGAGAACGCATGCGCTGACATTAAGAATTTGTCAAATGGCTGGGTGACACCGGGGTATATCGTGGATTATGACGGGGATGATAAATGTGATGTGATAATTGATAATAATCCGGAGTGGCATTACACAAGTGTCAAAGAGGTGAACTCATGAGTGACATTATTTATTATAATCAGGGAGATCTCTATATTAAACTTTTTAAATGCATTAATATATATGAAGGAATGTCAGCTACAGGAAAAACTTTTTTACCCAGATTCGCTGAGAAGTTTGCGGATGCTCCCAGATTTGTCAGGATTTCTACTAGAAAAGATTATGAAGCGTTGATTTCCAAAGGGAAAGATATTATTTCGTCAGAAGATGACATTCTATTTTTGGACAGATTTGATTTGTTTGAGTCGAAAGAGGTTTTGAAAATCATTGGTGATTGGAAAAATATTTGTGTGTTGATTGATTACAAACAATTTATTGGACTTCCATTTGAGAATATGAAAGTAGCCACAATTAAATTTGACGGGAAGAGAATTGAGGTGAAAAGTGAAGGTATTGTCTGAAGATGGGAGATCAATGGTGGGAGAAATATTTGTGATTTATGAGTGAGATCCATGTAGTTTTGGGAAAGGACAAATGATTATGGAAAACAGGTTATGGACTCTCCTGGACAGGCTGTCAGAAGACTACAAGACCTCAAAGCAGCTTGGGGAGGAGCTGGGAGTCAGCGAGAAGACGGTGAGGACGAGGATGCGGGAGCTGGAGGCGTCGATTCAGGGAAGCGGGGCAGAGGTGTGCTCCAAGCCCAGGTACGGATTCTGCCTGAAAGTGGAGGATGAGGGGGCGTGGAAGCAGTTTAAGGCATCCAGATACCAGAAGGACCAGGTGCCCGTGGACTCCGGGGAGCGGGTGGAGTATCTTCTGGTTCTGTTTTTAAACCGCTTGGACTACATAAAGACAGAGGACTTAAGCGATTTTCTCTACGTATCCCCCAAGACGCTCACCAATGAGTTAAAGCGGGTGGAGTATATCCTGGAATGTTTCTCCCTGAAGCTGGACAGAAAGCCCTACTATGGGATGCGGGCAGAGGGGCTGGAGTTTAACAAACGGTGCTGCATTCTCCAAAATTTTTATTTGTCCAAAAATCCTTTCTGGAAGGACGGAGGGCGGCATGAGCAGGAAAACGGTGCCATTGCGGCCGTGCTCCTGGAATTGTCCGGAAAATATAGCATGCGGTTTACGGAGATGGCTTTTCAGAATACCGTACTTTATATCGCCCTGGCCATCTCCAGGATGAAGAAAGAACTGTTTATCGGAACCACCATGTCCCCGGTGCCTGACAGAAGAATCTGGAGGGAGGTGGCTCTGGCGGCGGAGCTGTATGAGCGTCTGGAGATTGAGGAGACTTACCATATGGAACTTCCGTGGACAGAGGTGTATTTCACGGGGGCCTATATCGCGGGGCGCAGGATTTTGGAACTGGACAGCTACCACGGGGAGGACAATCTGGTGGCCACAGAGGAGATGGATGGCCTGATCTCCCGGATTCTTGAAGAGATCTACTTGAGCTACGGCGTGGAGTTGCGGGAGGATTTGAACCTCAGGATCATGCTCCTTCAGCATTTCATTCCAATGGAGATTCGTCTCCGATATGGGATTCCGGTGGAAAATGTTCCGGACAGGCAGATAAAGGAGACCTATATGCTGGCCTACTCCATGGCGCAGCTGGCTTCCAGGCAGCTTTCTGAACATTACAAGAAAGAGATGCCAGAGGATGAGGTTCTGTGCATTGCTCTCTATTTTGCCATGTCCCTGGATGAGAAAAAGATGCTGAGGAAAAGGAAGAACCGGATCCTTCTGATCTGCGTCAGCGGGAAGGCCAGTTCCAGGCTTTTAAAATACCGGTTCCAGAAGGAGTTCGGGGAATACATTGAGTCCCTGGAGATCTGCGGAATCCATGAGCTGGACCGGGTGAATTTTAAACAGGTGGATTTTATATTTACCACGGTGCCTATCTATCAGAAGGTGTCGGTGCCCATTATGGAGATCCACGATTTCCTGGAGAGCGGGGAGATCATGTCCATCCGCCATTTTCTGGAAGCCGGGGGACTTCAGTTTCTGAACCGGTATTACAGAAAGGAACTGTTTTTCTCCAAAGTGCCGGGAGGAGACAGGGAGGCGGTCATCCATGAGCTCTGTGAAAGAATGTCCCAGGTGGTGTGGCTGCCGGAAGGGTTTGAGGAGTCGGTGCTGGAGAGGGAGAGGTTCGGGGCCACGGATTTTGGCAACATGGCAGCGATCCCCCATCCCAGGCTTATGATGACAAGGGAGACCGTGGTGGCGGTGGCGGTTCTTGAGAAACCGATTTTGTGGTGCGTCAACATGGTGCAGGTGGTCATCCTCACCTCCCTCAACCAGGAGGACGATGATGAGACCCAGAGGTTTTACGAGATTACGGCAGAGTTTTTGTCAGACAAGGAGGCGGTGGAGGCTCTCATAAGAGAGCCGGTGTTTGAAAATTTTGAGAAAAGAATTACCGCAATAAAACGGTAAGAACCGTTGTGGAGGTTATCCGACATTTTCTTTATAATTCCAGTATAAGGACTGAGACCAAAAAAGGAGGAAGGCAAACGCGCAGCGTTTCCAGGATGCCTTCCGACGACTTGGCAGGTGACGCGAAGCGGCGCGTGCCGATACCAAAAAAGGAGGGAGGCTATGAGGAAGATCCTGTTATTGTGCAATATGGGAATGTCCACCAGTCTTATGGTAAACAGAATGAGGGCAGCGGCCAAGGAAGAAAATTATGAGTGTGAGATCCGGGCCCACGCCCTTCAAAAGGCAGAAAACGTTATCGAAGAGTCGGACATTGTGCTCATAGGACCGCAGATTGAATATGAGATGGCCAGGCTTTGCCGGGAATACCCTGGCAAGCTTATGGAGGTCATCAATATCGGGGACTATGGCAGGATGGATGGCAGGAAAGTTCTGGAACACGTAAAAAAAGTCCTGGAGAGCAGGTGACGGGTCGCGGCGCGTCCCGATATCAAAAAAAGGAGAAAAGAAAATGTCGGATAAGAAAAA
Organism: uncultured Hungatella sp.; assembly: GCA_947066955.1. Classification (GTDB taxonomy): domain Bacteria; phylum Bacillota; class Clostridia; order Lachnospirales; family Lachnospiraceae; genus UBA3402. The sequence goes on along the minus strand of CAMTAF010000067.1, from coordinate 6,401 downwards.
TACATTTACAGAAACATTTCAGATGAAACTGGGGCAGTTCGCCTCAGCCATGAGCGCGAATATCTATGTGACAGCGATTCGCGACGCTATGCTGGCCTATGTGCCATTTACATTTATCGCCTCGATCTTTCTGATTCTGGCCTGCTTCCCCCTGGAGGGATTCAACAATCTGGTGTCCTCCATCTTGGGATGCGAAGCAGCAGTGTGGCAGGGGAAGCTGATGTATGTCCACGGAGCCAGCCTGGCTATCGGCGGCCTTCTGGTGTCCATCACAGCGGCCCACTCCATTGCAGAGAAGATGAAGATCAATGAGATCCAGGTGACAGTGACATCCCTGGTCAACTATCTGATTCTCACTCCAACCATCATGACGGACTCGGGAAAGGCCCTTGTCCTCAGCTCCGTGAGCGCGGAAGCCATGTTCTGCGCCATCTTAACCGGTCTTTTCACGGCCAAGATCTACCAGTTTATTGACAGCAAGGGAATCAAGATCAAGATGCCGGAGGCAGTTCCCCCTGCTGTGTCGGCTCCCTTTGAGTCTCTGATCCCGTCGTTTTGCGCCATCTTTGTGTTCTGGGTAATCCGCCTGATCATGGATGCCATGGGCACCAGTGCGGTGGCCCTGATCAACGGCACCCTTGGACTTCCGCTGTTCCTCATCGGCGGTTCCATCTTCGGAGTGGCGGGAGCCAAGATTTTTGAGCAGCTTTTGTGGTTTTTCGGCCTTCACGGCGGTTCCATCGTCTCCGGGGTTATGACTCCTGTTTTCCAGGTACTTGAGGACCAGAACCGGAATCTGTCCATGATAGGGCAGATGCCCACCAATATTATCAGCAGCAGCTTTTATTCCCACTTTGCCTCTGTGGGGGTTGTAGGAGGCGTGATCGCTGCACTGATTGTGGCAAAGAGCCGCCAGTACAAGGAGATTTCCAAGATCGCGGCAGTTCCCTACATCTTCGGAGTGGGTGAGCCGGCTCTCTTCGGATTCCCCATGATGCTGAATTTTGATCTGATTGTTCCTTTTTTGTTCTCCAACGCCGTGTCGGCGGTGATCGCCTATGTGGCTTTCTCTCTGAAGCTGGTGCCGGTGGTTACAGGCCTTGTGCAGCTTCCCTGGACAACGCCTCTTTTGGTCAGCGGCGCCCTGGTGACAAACAGTATCTGGGGAGCGGTGCTCCAGCTGGTTCAGCTGGTGGTAGCCACCCTGATCTGGCTTCCGTTTATCAAGAAGGCGGACAAGAAGCTGGTGGCCATGGAGAGCGGAGAGTAAGCTCTGTGAGGTACAGGACATGAGCGAGGACAATGTGACAAGAGTTATAGAGATGATAAGCGCCGCCGGGCTGGCCAGAACGAAGTATCTGGAAGCCCTGCGGGCTGCCAAGAGCCGGGATTATGACAAGACAGAATCCCTGATGAGAGAGGGAGAGGACTGTTTCGGGAGAGCTCATGAGGTCCATTCGGAGTTCCTGACCCAGGATAGCACCGACATTCTGGATGGAGAAGGCGGGCAGGTGAACCTGATTTTGGTTCACGCTGAGGATCAGATGATGTGCGCCGAGACGTTCCGGCTGTTGGTTCAGGAGATGATTGACGTGTACAGAAAGATCGAGAAGGGTTGAGATTATGGCGGAATATTCAAATTGGATCTGGAGCGGACAGTGGGGGCCAAAGCAGGATCAGCGCCCTGTTCAGGTTCTGTTCCGCAAAGTCATAGACATTGAGGGGAAGGTGGAGCAGGCAAAGGTGAAGATCTCCGCTGATTCCAGATACAAACTGTATGTAAACGGAGTATTTGCAGAAGCAGGACCCTGCAAAGGGGATGGACAGGTGTGGTTTTTTGATGAAGTGTCCCTTGCGCCTTATCTGAGGACAAGGGAAAATGTGATAGCGGCGGCAGTGCTCAGATTCCCCATGAACCCCTCCTTAGGAAACCAGAGCATGGTGGGAAGCCATCTTCCGGGGCTTTATGTGGAAGGGAACATTGTGACAGAAGAAGGGGAGAGCCTGGAGCTTGGGGCAGATGAGTCGTGGAAATGTCTGGTGGATGAGACAACCTGTTTTGTCCGGGAGGCGAAAGGGTTTTCCCCGCTCCATTTTTACGAGGAAGTGGCCCAGGACCCGGCTGTGAGAAGGTGGAGAGAGCCGGGGTATGATGACAGCAAGTGGCCTCAGGCCCTGCCCTACCCCAGAAGGGCTGTCCGGGATGCCGTGAGTCCGGGAAATTTGAACCCAAGGCCCATCCCCTATATGAAAAGAAAGCCGGGAAGATTTCTCTCTGTCATTGCGGTGAGAAAGTCTTCTTCCCCGAGGGAGCAGTGGGAAGCCATGATTGCCGGAAAAGGGATGGTGGAAATCCAGGCAAACAGCCAGGAGATCGTGGAGTTCCACGCAGGGGAGGAGATGACCGCGTATCTTCGGCTGGCTTTAGAGCAGGGGGCAGGGGCCAGGATTGTGATTCTCCAGTCAGAGGCCTATGTCCAAAAGGATAAGGTGGATCATCTGGACTGGGAACATGGAGAGCTGAAAGGCTACCAGGATATCTACCGGCCCGCCGGCGACGGAACCGGAGAGGAGCCGGAGGTGTATGAGCCCTTCTGGTTTCGGACCTTCCGGTTTGTCAGGCTTGAGATCACCACGGGAAAATCCCCTCTGAGGATCCGGGATCTCAGCTATGAGGAGACAGGGTATCCCCTTGAGATTGTCAGCCATGTGGAGACCTCTGACCTGTCTCTTGGCAAGGTGTGGGACATCAGCGCCAGGACCCTCAAGCGGTGCATGCATGAGACTTACATGGACTGCCCTTTTTACGAGCAGCTCCAGTATGTGATGGATTCCAGGGCCCAGATCCTGTTTACTTACGGAGTCAGCGCCGATGACCGGTTGGCGAGAAAATGCCTGGATGATTTTAAGAGGGCCCAGCGGTATGACGGGCTGCTGTCCAGCGCTTACCCCAACACGCGGCCCAACGTGATACCGGGGTTTTCTATTTTCTATGTGTGGATGCTCCACGACCACATGATGTATTTTGGCGACAAAGAGCTGATCCGTTTTCATATGCCAGCAGTGGAGCAGGTTTTGGCCTTCTTTGAGAGGAACCGGACAAAAGAAGGATATGTAGGGCAGACTGGGGGCTTCCACGGCCAGGCCAGATTCTGGTCCTTTATCGACTGGGCCCCCCAGTGGATGGCAGGGGTTCCCGGCGCGGCTGAAAAAGGGGCTATTACCATGGAGAGCCTTCTGTACATCATAGGACTGGAAAAGGGGGCGGAGCTGGCCCTGTTTCTGGGAAGACAAGAACAGGCGGAAGAATACAGGAGAATTGCCAGCCAGATCAGAGAGAGCATCCGGACATGCTCCATGGATGAGGAGGGGTGGATCACCGACGGCCCCGGATTTGGGGAATACAGCCAGCACTGCCAGGTGTTTGGGGTTCTGGCAGGGGTTCTGGACCAGGAGACTGGCAGGAGAAACCTTTTAGAGACTTTGCGGCACAGGGAACAATATGCTCAGTGCACCGTGTCCATGGCTATGTATCTGTTCCGCGCCCTGGAGCTGACAGGGCTTTATGAGGAGACGGAAAAATGCTGGGAGATCTGGAGACAGATGGTAAAAGCCAACATGACGACAGTCGCGGAATCGGACCAGAATCCCCGAAGCCAGTGCCACGCCTGGGGAGCTCTGGCCCTCTATGAACTGCCCCAGGTGATTCTGGGCGTCCGCCCGGCCTGCCCCGGATTTGAGAAGATCACCGTCCGCCCCCTGCCCGGTTATCTGGACTGGGCGAAGGGCGAGGCAGCAACCCCTAAGGGGAAGATCCGCGTGGAGTGGAAAAAGGACCATGGGACAGGGATCCAGGTAAAAGTGACAGCAAACAAGGAGCTTATGAGATCAATTATCAAAGAGGAGGATATGGAGTATGTGGAAGAGTAGTTTAAAGAGAACTTGGAAACCAGCGGTCAGCGTTCTTTTGGCCGGAGCCATAGCGCTCACAGGCGGGGTTTATCCCCACACACCAGGGGAGGCCCTGGCCGCCGAGGCACCTCAGGTCACCGGGGAGGCTGCTTTGAAGGAAGGTACTTTAGAGACAGCCGGAGGACAGCTTAAATATTTCTCCTACAATGCCAAAGCGGAGGGGTATGACAGCAACCGGACAGACATCATGTCCCCGGCATTTTACCTATTCGCGGGGCCCCAGACAGAGGCCCAGGCCAATGAGCTGGTAAGGCAGCTGAACATGGCGGAGCGGGTGCAAAAGTGGGCAGGGACCATCTTTGTGGTCAATCCCCTTGAGGGGAGCAGCTACGGAGAAAAAGATCAGGCAGCTTTTCTGGAGCTGGTAAACAGCCAGGGTCCGGCTAAGAACGTGAAAGTGGTGGGAATCAACGACGGAGCCACATTTGTCAACAACTATGTGTCCCAGAAGTGCTATTTTGTGTCCGGCATGTTTGTCTACGGCGGGGATATGAGAGAAGGGCTGGATTACCTGGTTCCCGTTCCCGTGTATCTGACCAACGGGAGTCAGACCGCTGTGGACTATTACACCAGGGCAAATGAGGGGGAGGCCCTGGCAGTGGTGGAGACGGGAAATGAGGGAGATTTAGGGATAGCTTTTGATAATGCCTGGGAAAAGGTGCTGAAAAAGACCTACCGGATCTACGACTGGACTACGGAATTTTACTCCAGCAATATCATGGAACACACCACGCCTTATGAATTAAACGAGATCGTGGATTTTGACGCCCTGGGAATCAACTACAATACATACAAAGACGCGCCCGTCACAGGGATGGATGGGGCTTACACATGGTTTGAGTATGTGCCCCGGTCTGTGCTTGAGAAAGGAGCGGGAACGGTTCCCCTGGTAATCAGCTGCCATGGCAACAGAAACGACCCCCATATCCAGGGCGACACCACCGGATGGCCTGAGACCGCGGCAAGGGAAGGATTCATCGTGGTCTCCCCGGAGTGGCAGCCATCGGATATTAACTTTACGGGATGCGACGGCCTGGGGGAAGAGGGCGTGGTGGCCCTTGTGGGCGATCTCATGAAAAAATATCCCCAGATTGATCCCTCCAGGGTTTATATCAGCGGACTATCCGCAGGAGGGGCTTTCTCCTTCATGATGGGAATCAAGCACAGCGACTTATTCGCGGCTGTGGCTCCCGTGTCCGGCGTCAACTCCTACTGGAAAGAGATTCAGGACGCCCTCTACACCTACAGCGGCCACGGGACGCCGGTGCTGTACATGTGCGGGGACTACGATTTCTTCCAGATGATCCCCGTAGACGGAAGCAGCCCCAACGGCATGCCGGGAATATGGGCCGGCGACCCCAATGTCAGAATCTTCTCCACACTCCAGGCTTACCAGAAGACCCTGGGCCTGAAACTGTCGGAACCCCCTGATATGACAGCGAACCCGTACTACGGGATTCCTCTGGACAATCAGAGATACGTGACTTTGGGGAAAAAGCAGATGTATACAGGGACGCTGTCCAACGACAAGGGCGTGGTTATGGAACTGGGAGCCATCCTTGACCAGCCTCACTGGAATTACAAGGCAGAAGCAGACTATATCTGGAATTTCTTTACAAAATACAGCAGAAATGTGGCAACCGGGGAACTGATTGTCAAATAGGGAATAGGGGAATAATACGCCGGACAGGAAGGCTGTCCGGCGTGTTTTTTCGTGCACATGGGGCAGAAAGGGATATGCTGGCTGCGCAGCCTGCCCCGGCGCGCGGGTAGTGGGAAATGCCTCTCTGCTCGATTAAAGTTTCCAGGTTTACATTTAGATGTGGGAAGGTCCCGAGATTGATTTCGCAAGATGCAGTCAAAACAGATCTATGTAGGTATATCTGAGATAAATTCACCAGAACTTATAGAAAAAGATAAATCCAAAGACAGTTAAGCAGGCATCAGGTGGTTGATCTTGAGAATCTCTTCGATGGTCTCAATGCCATCTAAAAGCTTCGCAAGCTTTTTGTCGGTGTTAATCATAAACAGCTTGTGGATAAGCCGCAGTTCTGAGAGCTGCTTGGTCGTCTTGTTCTGGCGGGCAGTCAAAACCTCAAGCCTGGAGTCAACCTTGTCGAATCTGGAATCCATAGCGTCGAATCTGATATCCATAGCATTGAATCTGGTGTCCATGGTGTCGAATCTGACATCCATAGCATCGAATCTGGAATCCATCTCATCGAGTCTGGAATCCATAGCGTCGAATCTGGAATCCATAGCGTCGAGCCTGGCATCAATCCCGTCGAATCTGACATCCATAGCGTCGAATCTGGAATCCATAGCGTCGAGCCTGGCATCAATCCCGTCGAATCTGACATCCATAGCGTTGAGTCTGGCATCAATCCCGTCGAATCTGACATCCATAGCGTTGAGTCTGGCATCAATCC
>CAMTAF010000066.1 GCA_947066955.1 uncultured Hungatella sp. | reverse complement strand
TCAGGCGAACAAACCCGCTATTTTTTCAGGCTCAATGTAAAGAACCCATTGACGCTGCGGATTGATTTCTGTGGGACAGGGAGGGAAGGAGATCATGATGAGAGGGAAGGCAAACGCGCAGCATTTCTTAGGATGCCTTCCGACGCCCTGGCAGGTGACGCGTAGCATCGCGTACCGTTACCGATATCTTTTAGGAAATAAAGACGCAGAGCAATTTTACGGAAAGGGTTCTTGAACAAAGGGACTCTTTCCGATATAATAACCATAGGGGAACGAGATGAGGTATTTACTGAGAAGAGAGAATCATGGCGGATAAAAAAATTCAATGGCATCCGGGGTTCGCGGCGGCAATGGACCTGGAACTGTCGGCGAACCGTAAGGATCTGGTATCAAAGACCGGCGGAAGACATTATGGTATCCATGGTGAGGGAGAGAAAGCCGGAAGGCCTCTTCCGATACTTTGAGAGCCATGGAATGCGGATCGAGAAGCCATACGCAGGAATCTATTACGTGCTGGATAAGGTTCTGTTTCCAACCCAGTTGATTGTCACGAAAGAACTGGACAGGGAAGCCCATATGTGGCTGAGATCGCTGTCAAATAACTTGGAGAAACAGGAAATCCGGAAACTTTTTGGGCGTGTGGAGGGGATTGACACAGGAAGTGGAGAAGCAGCTTGCGGACGCGGTATTGGAAGCAAGCATCCGGGCGAATCAGCAGGTGGTGGAAGAATTGAGAGGAGATGAGAGAATGTGCCAGGCATTATTAGAGATCATGGAACCGGATCGTAGAAGAGGCGACGGAGAAATCAAGGAAGTAGAGGGGTTAAGAAGAGAAGTGAAAAAAGAGGCGATTCAGACGGCAAAAAAAGTGCTGAAATCCGGGAAATTTTCTGTGGAAGAGACGAGAGAGTGTGTTCCCAGATTATCTGTAGAGGAGATTAGGGCTATCGCGAAAGAATTGGGTCAGATTTAAAAGGAGGGCAATTTGGCGGAAAAAGATATTGTGACAAAAGATTATATCAAAGACACAGAAGTCTTTGCGGACGCGTTTAATTATTTGATCTTTGACGGGAAACCGGTGATTGATCCCTCAAAGCTCCATGAGATGGACACGGTGGAGATCGGCATGCCCTACGGAGAGGGGAAGACAAGGGTTACGGTACAGAAATTTCGGGACAGTTTAAAGTATCTGACTGCCATGGAAGATGAAAATGCAGCATATCTTTTAATGGGAATCGAGGCCCAGTCGGACATCCATTATGCCATGGCTGTGAGGAATATGGTCTATGATGCCCTCCAATATGCGTCACAGGTGGAGAAAGCGGCAAAATCCCATCGCGACGCGGCAAAAAAGAGAAAGCTACAGATCAATGAGTCTGATGGGACTGGGGAGAATGATAAGGCAGATACCCGTCCGAAAGCAGGGGAGTATTTAAGCGGCTTTTATAAGGAGGACCGTCTTCTTCCAGTGGTTACGCTGGTAGTCCTGTTTAACGCGGAGCCATGGGACGGACCCATGAGTATCTACGATATGCTGTCTGTGAAGGAACCGAGAATCTTATCATTTGTCCCGGACTACCGGATCAATCTGATCGCCCCGTCCCAGATCAAAGCAGAGGATATGGATAAATTCCGAAGCAGCTTAAGGGAGGTGCTTCTCTATATAAAGTACTCCAAAGATCGGGAACAGCTTAACAGGTTATTGGAGAGTGATCCACAGTTTCGAAATTTGGACATAGAAGCGGCGGTTGTGATCAATACGGTCACGAATTCCGGTTTGAAGTTTGACAGGAAGGAGAAAACAGTAGATATGTGTCAGGCAGTAGCGGATATGAGGAAAGAAGAAAGACAGGAAGGAAGACAGGAAGCGAATAGGAAAACAGCTAGAAATATGTTAAAAAGAGGGTATTCATTGGAGACGGTGGCTGAAGTTTTGGAGCTCCCAGAGGAGCTTGTTGAGGAGCTTGTTGGGTGTGAAGAATAAGTCACGAATAGGTCACGAATTTCGGCCTGAAGTTTGACAGGGAAAACGTTAATGATGGATAATTGTTGTGAATATTATGATTTTGAGCATAGCGTTGATGAAGACAGATATAATACCATAGGGAAAGTGGATAATATATTATTTGTTGTTTACACAGAAAGGAAAGAAAATATCCGATTGATATCGGTAAGGCTGGCAACAAGATTGGAGAGGAGTGTTTATTATGATCAAGACAGTTACTTTGGATAGGAATCAAAAGCCGACGGAGGAGATGATCCGCGAGGTTAGGGAGGCAGCAAAAAGGAAGATTGTTTTTGATGAAGACTCTCCTGAGATGACACCTGGGATGGAAAAAGCTTTTCGCTTGGCAGCAAAGAATAGAAATACTCAGAAAAAATTGACAGTATCTTGATGCCGGAGCAATGTTAATGATTCACCAGAGACAATAGCAGAGATTTTAGAAGTGCCGGTTGAGACAATCAAGGCGTGGGAACAAGAAATCTACGCAGTGGCGTAAGGAGTTCATACACCAATTTTTACACCAAATGTATAAAACAGTATAAGTTGTGGTAACCTAAAAAATAGAGGGAGGAGGGCAATGATACCGGATTTAAACGGCAGTAACCTCCCCTTTTTATCGCCCTGCTCATTACGGTTACGTGGTGGGTGGGGCGAATTTTTGATGTCCATGCTGCGGCGCTGAGAGGGCAGAAAATCCATAAGAAACTTTGATTCACCTGATTTTAAATTACAGAGTTATCCAGTACCGCTGAATGATCCTGTATTTCCCTAATTCCACTTCATCTTTTACTTCGTTTTCCAATTTGCCGCCATTTTTCACAATGACCCGCCGTGAGGCGTCGTTGGTTTGGTTACAGATGAGCAGAACCTTTTTCTCTCCGTATTCTCTGCAAATAGGCAGCAATAATTTTAACATTTCGCTGGCATATCCTTTTTGGCGCTCTGATGGCCGGATGCTGTAACCGATATTTCCACCGCATTGCATTAAAAAAGGTGATAGAGGGTGTCTGTAATCAATGATTCCCACAACCCGTTCGTCTTCCATTCGGACTCCCAAAAACACTTCTGAGGGAACATACTCTTTGCCATATTTTTGTTTTAACCGATTTTCAAAGTCAATCCACTGGGTAAAGGAAGTGGCTTCCTCAAAACCTGCGCATCCGGCAAAATTGTCGTTGTTGGCAAGCATATCTTCCTTGTATTCCATGACTTGCTTGGCATATTCACAGGTAGGTCTGACTAATTTCAAATCCATCAACTTGTCCTCCATAAATTCTGGTTTATCTGGCGCCTATTGAAAGACAGTATAGCATCTTTCAGTGAAACCGTCTACCCCGGCCTTTGAAAAAAGCAGGAAAACAAAGGCTTGACATAAGTACGACATCATGTTATATTTTAAATGTCAACACACTGTTATACTTTTGGGAGGAACCGGGCATGACACAGCAATTATCTGATGCTGAACTGGAAATTATGAAAATCGTGTGGGGAAATGGGTCAAAGGTGACGCTGTTTTCCTATATCATGGATGGACTGGCAGCCAGGGGCAAGCCGTGCCAAAAGAATACCCTGATCGTGCTCCTGTCGCGGCTGATGAACAAGGGCTTTTTGAGTGCAAAAAAAATCGGGCGCCGCAACGAGTATACCACGCTCATTTCAGAAACAGAGTACCAGACAGCCCAGACGAAAAATTTCCTGGACAAGATTTATGAGGGGAGCGCAAAAGGGCTGGTTTCCAACCTGATTATGGGCGACATGTTGGCAGACGAGGAATATGAGGAATTGAAGAGCCTGCTGGAGAAAGGGAGAGAATCACAATGAACGGGGTTTTGAAGATCTTCCTGTCCATGTCCTGTTCCGGCGGTTTGCTTATTCTGGCTCTGCTTTTTGGAAAACGGTTTTTGAAAGATAAAGTCAGCTGCCAGTGGCAGTATTACATTTGGCTTGTTGTCGTCTTGCGCCTGCTGCTCCCATTTGGAACAGAAGTAAACCTGCTGGGGAAAACCTATGAGGCTGTCGCCCGGGCAGTCGCCCGGACCGTTCCTTTGCCGCTGCTGCAGCCTGGGCTAAACACTTCGGGAGATGTTCTTGCTTCTCATGCCGATTGGAAGCAGGACAAGGAAAATGTGGATCTTCCGGCAGAGGATCTTACAGATCTTTCACCTGTCCGCCCGCTGCAGGAGATCGGGGCGCTGTTAATCAATCATGTCTGGCTGGTTTGGCTGGCCACGGCGCTGGGGCTGCTGATACGGAAAATAACGATCTATCAGGGCTTTATACGGTATATCCATGCGGGGTTGACCCCGGTTTCTGACATGGAACTTTTAGATCGGCTTTCTGTCACCGCGAAAGGGGCGGGCATTAAAAGGCCCATAGAGCTGTGCGTCAATCCGCTGATTTCTTCACCCCTGCTTATAGGCTTTTTTCGCCCGTGTATTGTGCTGCCAAGGGCGGACATTCCTGAAGAGGATTTTCCCTATATTGTTCTCCACGAACTGACCCACTGGAAGCGGGGGGATCTGTTTTATAAATGGCTGGTGCAGGTTACGGTTTGTCTACACTGGTTTAACCCCCTTGTGCATCTCATGAGCCGGGAGGTTACAAAGGCGTGTGAATTTTCTTGTGATGAGGCTGTCCTCGCTAAAACAGGATACCGCAATGCCCGGGACTATGGGAAAACCTTGCTTGACGCTATGGCGGCAGTTGGAAGATATAAGGAAAATCTCGGGGCTGTTACCTTGAGTGAGAATAAGCAGCTCTTGAAAGAAAGGTTAGGCGCGATTATGAATTTTAAGAAGAAATCAATGTCAATACGGATTTTGACAGGTGTGCTGACAGTGGGGGTGATTGCCGGGGCAGCAGTTGTGGGCGTTTACCCTGCTGCCGCAGCTGCCCATCCATCCGGCAAGCTCCCGGTATCCGGAGACAGCAGCTCCATGCCGGCTGGGGCAGACACACATAAGGGGGATTACGCTGCCCAGGCGGAGCGGTATTATGAGGCGGACAGCTTGCCGCTGTTTGAAATTACTTTTCCCCGGTTGGATAAAAGCGCGCAAAAGGCTTGGCTTGAAAGGTTCTATAAGGATGGTGACCTTGCTTTCTTCTCTGCTGCCCTGAGGGGACTTGGCGCAGATTCTTCTCTGATTGCGGATTTTGCAGAAAAGGCGTATGCTGAGGGAGAAATCGCGTTTTTCTCCATCATGGCGGACTGCATGGACGAGACGGAACTGGAGCTTTGGCTGGACCGAGCGTTAGAAGAGGGAAAATGGAATTTTCAGTCCATGCTGTTTGACAGGCTGAACAAGAGCGATGAATTTGATAAACAAGCGGCGCAGGAGGCAGAGTACCAGGCCGCCGGCATTGTGATGGAGGGCAGGGATTATTACTATCAGGGGCAGCTGGTCAATATCTTTCTGGACATCCGCGCCAACAAATCCTTTTACACGCTGAATATGAACCCGGCGGGAACCGTCAACATCAAAGTCACCCGTGATGGGGATAACAAAATTACAGGCATTGCCTATATGACCGAGGCAGAGGTAACGGAACTGCTGGAAGGTATGGGCGATGACGATGACGACTGGCAGGAAACAGCTGGCGGCAGAATTTGGCATCCCCAGGTTATCCCGGTCAATTTGGAAACCGTGGCAGATGGAGAGGTGGTTTGGCTGGGAGAATACACATTATTCGAGGGGGACAGGATTTGGTACAATGTTTTAGCGGAAACGGGAAATGGTTTCCAGCTTGGTTTCGCGAAACCAGGAGATGCCTTTCTGAATACGACCTATTATTCTGTGAAGAATTTGCGCCAGCAAGATAAAGAGCTGGAGTGTAACGCAAGTTTTACTGTCGGGCCGCCTGTACAGCCGGGAACCTATAAACTGTTCCTTAAGGCAACAGACGGCGCTTTAGGAAATGTAAAAGGTGGTATTTCCATGGGTTTTACGGCAGGATATGGTGATCCTTTAAAACCTTTTCCATAACAGTTCCCCTAATGGCTTTTATCATGATTTTTTTCAGCGCCCTTAGAGGGCCCGGAAGGGGAAGGTCCAGGGGGGATTTTCCGTCCATGAGCTTTACGGAGCTATCCAGGAGAGCGCGGATATCATAGACACTGCCCCAGACCTCCGGCACGCCTCTGTCTACTCCCAGAAGTCCGTAGACGGCCTCCATCGCGGTCCGCACAGAATACTCTGTGGTAAACACCGTATCTCTGGGTGTGTGGGCAAACTGTCCCAAAAAGGCAAAGTTCACACAGCCGTCGGGAATGACATCCGGCCGGTCGCCCTTGGTCCTGGGCATGAAAAACGCGGTGATATAGGGCATCATCGTGGGAACGCAGACAGCGCTGTTTTCTGCCAGCTCCGGGATCTGATCTGTGGGAACTCCCATGTGGTACAGCCATTCCTCTGTGATCTCTTTTCCCGTACATTTTTTCATGGGCTTTTTGATGAAATTGCCGGGGACATCGGTAAACAGCCCGTATACCCAGACGCAGACCTTTTCCGGGTCCTGCTCTTTAAACTGTCCCTGGCGGTTGATGGTCCAGCTTAGCAGCCAGTTGGAATCCATGCAGCTGACGATGCCTCCGGTGACCACTTTGCCGCTTCTGGGGTCCCTCTTGCAGATGTTGGTGATATAGGGAAGGATTCTGTCGTCAAGGGTGGTGATGGTGGCAGATTCCCAGTTCGTCTTGGCTATATCAGAACAGAACTTTTCCGGCCTGCCAAAGGAGGGGTCCTGTCTGGCGATATTTTTCCAAAGGCTCCAACAGCCGCTGGTGCGTGTCCGGGCGTTCTTGTCAGGGGCATGGTTCTGGTCGCCGTAGATGGTTCCTTCCGTACAGCTTCCGTTTGTGACGAATACCAGATCATTTTCTGTGAGAGGGATTTTGGTCTCTTTGCCGTCAGTCTTGCATTCGATGGAAACAGCGGTTTTTTTCCCGTCCTTGAAATCGAACACCACATTGGTTACTTCTGTGTTGAAACGGAAGTTAACACCGGCCTTTTCTAAGTATTTCTGCATGGGGAGAATCAGGGATTCATACTGGTTGTACCGGGTGAACTTTAGGGCGCTGAAATCCGGCAATCCCGCGATGTGATGGATGAATCTCTGGAAGTAGAGCTTCATTTCCAGGGCGCTGTGCCAGTTTTCAAAGGCAAACATGGTCCTCCAATACATCCAGAAGGTGGATTGAAATACCTCGTTGTCAAAAACATCTTCAATGGTTTTATCGTATAAGTCTTCGTCGGGAGTCATGAAAAGTTTGACGATCTCCATGCATCCTTTCTGGCTGAGATTAAATTTGCCGTCAGTGTGGGCATCTTTGCCCCGGTTGACGGTGGCCCGACAGAGGGAGAAATTTGGGTCGTGCTTATTAAGCCAGTAGAACTCGTCCAGAACAGAGGCATCAGGCTTTTCCAAGGATGGGATGCTCCGAAACAGATCCCACAGACATTCAAAGTGGTCCTCCATTTCCCGTCCGCCCCGCATAATGTATCCCCGGCTGGAATCAAAGATGCCGTCGCAGGCTCCGCCGGCAATATCCAGGGCCTCCAGAATATGGATGTGGGATCCGGGCATCTGTCCGTCCCGGACCAGGAAACACGCGGCCGCCAGGGAGGCCAGACCGCTGCCGACAATATAGGCATTTTTTTCTTCTACACCTTTGGGTTTCTCCGGCCTTGCGAAGGCCTCATAATTTCCGCTGGAATAGTAGATTCCTTTGCTGTTCTTTTCGTGGGCGCCCAGCTCGGTATTTCGATAACTGTGGGCACACTTTCTTTTTGCTGCCTCTTTTTTCTTTTCACCGGCCTGTCTTGCCAGGAAAGCCGCCCCGGCTCCCGCAAGCGCCGCAGACGCAGCTGTAAACGCCGCTGTTTTCATTTTCATAATGTTAACCGCCTTTCTGGAAAAGGTATTTCCTGTTTAATGATAGTTATATCCCGGCGGTCTTTTTCCATTCCCGCAATTTACAAAAAATCCAATTCTCTTGAATCCCAGCTCCTTTTCCGATATAATGAAAAGTATGCAAGATATTATTAAGCGCGCTGATGCGCGCGCATGCCATCACCCTGACAGGTGATGACAAAAATTTCCAGGAGGAGGACAAGTTATGAGAGTACCGGATTCATTTTTGTGGGGCGGCGCCACGGCGTCTTTCCAGGTTGAGGGAGGTTACCAGGAGGGCGGAAGAGGGCTGTCAACCCATGATTACGAGACAGACGGTTCTGTTGAGAATCCTAGGGCCATCACCTACAGGCTGCCGGACGGGACCACAGGCAGGGCCAGGAGCAGCTTTTTCAACCCGGAGGAGCTGCCGGACGGGGCGGTTCCCTGCTTTCTCGAGGACTGCTATTACCCCAGCCACAAGGCGGTGGACCACTATCACCACTGGAAAGAGGATATTGGGCTCATGGCTGGGATGGGATTTAACGTGTACCGTTTTTCCATCTGCTGGAGCAGGGTTTTTCCTACCGGCGAGGAGGAAGAGCCCAACGAGGAGGGCCTGAAATTTTATGAGGAGATGATGGATGAGATGGAGAAGCACGGCATGGAGCCGCTGATCACCATCCATCACGATGAGCTGCCCATTTACCTGGCAGAGAACTACGACGGCTGGTCAAGCCGCCACATCATCGACTGTTACGTGAAATACTGCAAGGTCCTGTTTGAGCGTTTCGGGAAGAGATGCCGGTACTGGCTCACCTTTAACGAGATCAACGCCGTCAGGGGATACGCTGCCTGCGGCACCCACAAGTGCGACAACCAGACCCACTACAACGCTGTCCACAACATGTTCCTGGCAAGCGCCAGGGCGGTGAAGCTTGGGCACGAGATGATGCCGGGATCCATGTTCGGAGCCATGTACGCCTCCAGCGCCCTGTACCCGGCCACCTGCAAGCCGGAGGATGTGTTCCGCCACATGCAGAAGAGGAGAGAGACCTATTTCTTCATCGATGTCATGGCAAGGGGATATTACCCATCCTACACAAAAGACATTTTTAACCGCAGGGGGGTGACCTTAAAGGCAGAGCCGGGAGATGACCAGATCCTGAGAGAGGGTCCCCTGGACTATGTGAGCTTCAGCTATTACCGCTCCAACGTGATCTCCACGGAGACGGTGAGCAACGTCATCAGCGGCGATCCCAACCCATACCTGGAGATGACCCCCTGGGGCTGGCCGGTGGATCCCGTGGGCCTGCGGTTTGTTCTCAACGAATTTTATGACCGGTATCAGAAGCCTCTGTTTATCGTGGAGAACGGTCTGGGAGCCATCGACAAGATCGAGGAGGACGGAAGCATACAGGATGATTACCGGATCCAGTACATGGCGGACCACTTGAGAGAGATGATGAAGGCCATGAACGAGGATGGCGTGGAATGCTTAGGGTACACCATGTGGGGCCCCATGGATCTGGTTTCCCTCAGCACAGGAGAGATGAAAAAGCGCTACGGATTTATCTATGTGGACATGGACGACAAGGGCCGGGGCACTCTGGAGCGGAGAAAGAAGAAATCATACGACTGGATGAAGGAAGTGATCGCCACAGGAGGGGAGAGCCTCTGGGCCACTGAGAGGAAACAGTGATATGGAGAAACGCTTTCATAATATATGGAAATTTCTGCTTCTGGCCCTCCCTCTGATCCTGGGCACGACGGGGTTTCTGCTGGCAGGGGAGAAGATTCTGGATGCCATGTTCATCTCCGCCTGCCTCTACGGCATGGAGTATCAGGACCCGCCGGTAAACCTCCTGGTGGAGATCGCCCGCTGGACTGCGCCTCTGGCTACTGCAGGAGGCGTGCTGATGCTGTTTTCTTCTGCGAGAAGGGCAGCAGGCAATTTTTTGCGCTATCTGGGAGGAGACAGCGTGGCAGTGTACGGCCCGGAGGATGAGAAGGAGCCCATATTGGACCAGCTGGGGCGCCGGGGCATTGACGGGGGAGAGAGGTTTGTCCGGGCCCACAGATATATCCTCCTGGGAAATGAGGAGGACAATCTGGCATTCTACAGCCAGAACCAGCGCGCCCTGGCAGGACATGTCACCTGCCTCAAGTGCAGTTCCCTGCGGGCTCAGGAGAGCGTCAGCCCCGATGTGCACATCCTCTGCCCTGAGGAGACGGCTGCCCGCCTGTTCTGGAAAGAGCGCTGCCTCTATGAGACCTCTGTCAGGCACGGCCATAATCTGAAAATTGTTTTTCTGGGATTCGGAAAGCTGGGGGAGGAGCTGCTGCTTCGCGGGCTTCAGGACAATATCTTTGATCCCGAACAGAGGATCGAGTACCATATCTTCGGAGAGGCAGGGTGTTTTTCGGGGGTCCGGCATCAGATTTCCATGATCAGCGACCCCGTGGTGTTCCACAGGGAGCCGTGGCATGATCAGCTCTCTCTTTTGGAGGAGGCCCAGGCGGTGGTGGTGCTGACACAGGAGGGACAGCTGGCCCTGGTTCAGGATCTTCTCCTGGCCCTGTGCCGCAGGGAACTCCATGTCTTTGCCTCCAATGACGGGAACCTGGAATTTCTCTCAGGGAAAGACAGGCTTCTGCCTTTTTACTGGGAGCGGGAGAGCAGCAGGCTTGAAAACATCTGGGGGGACAAGCTTTTTGACCGGGCCAAACGGATCAATCTGCGCTACGCTGTCCTCTACGGAGGGGCTTCGGATACAGAGGAGGCCAGGGAAGAGGAGTGGAAAAAGCTGGATGCCTTTACCCGCTACTCCAACATCAGCGCGGCGGACTACCATGAGATCCAGCTTCAGATGCTGGAAGCCATGGGAGAGCCGGCTGACCCGGAGCGCCTCTCGCCGGACCGCTTAGAGCTCTTGTCGGAGCTGGAGCATATCCGCTGGTGCCGGTACCACTATCTGAACAACTGGCAATACGGGATCCCGGAAAACGGAAAGTCCAAGGATCCGGTCAGAAGGCTTCACAGAGATTTGGTTCCCTACGGACAGCTGACAGAGGAGGAGAAAGAGAAGGACAGGGAGAATATCCGGATACTGCTGTCAGTGAAATAAGCCTTCCGGAGCGAAGACAAAACGGCTTTCCAAGAGGGCAGAGCCTTTCCTGGATCTGCAAAAAGACGGAGGGTGGAAACCAGATATGAATATTACACAGGAGATTGAACAATATAAACCGTGGAATGAACAGGAGCAGAAAGACAGGGAGGTGATTCTCGCCTGCCTGAGAGATTTCCCTGATATTTTTTTCAGGACCAATCTTGCCATGCACATGACGGCCTCGGCCTGGACGGTAAACCCAAAGAGGGATCGGGCGCTGATGGTCTACCACAACATCTATGATTCCTGGTCCTGGATGGGGGGACACGCGGACGGGGAGGAGGATCTTTTGGCAGTGGCCTTAAAGGAGGTCAGGGAGGAGAGCGGCATCACAAAGGTGAGACCAGTGTCAGAGGATCTATTTTCCCTGGAGATCGTGACCGTGGACGGACATGAGAAGAGGGGGGTGTATGTGCCCAGCCATCTCCACTTGAATGTGACCTATCTTCTGGAGGCCGACGAGGCGCAGCCCCTGACAGCCAAACCTGACGAGAACCAAGGGGTGGCCTGGTTCGGATTGGAGGAAGCCGTGAAGGCGTCCTCGGAGCCCTGGCTGCGCCGGAGGATCTATGGAAAGCTCAATGAAAAGCTGAAACATCTCATTGCAAAATAGGGAGACTTGTTATATACTATTAGGGATTTGTGAAATAAACCTAGAGAAAAGGATGGATGGTGGATATGGCATTATTGGAGACATGGCGGAATTTAGCCTATGGCGACGGCCTGAATGATAAAGACAGGGAGAAGCTCTGGTCAGGGTATTTTGCGGTGGAGAAGGGAATCTACGAGAAGATCCTGGCTGACCCCTCCCAGGTGATCGAGGGAACGGTGAAGGAGCTGGCCGAGAAGTACGGGGCGGAGCTTCTGATCATGACCGGTTTTCTTGACGGGATCAATGAAAGCTTAAAAGGCTACCAGAACCCCATCGAGACCATGGAAGAGGACACGGTGGTGAAGATCGAGATTGATCCGGAGAGGCTCTACTACAATATGGTGGAGGCCAAGGCGGACTGGCTGTACAACCTTCCCATGTGGGATGAGATCCTCACAGAGGAGAAGAGAAAAGAGCTTTACAAAGCCCAGAAGGCTTCCGGAACCGTGGTGAAAGGGCCGAAGATCGGGCGCAACGATCCCTGCCCCTGCGGCAGCGGGTTAAAGTACAAGAAGTGCTGCGGAAAGAATAAGTAAACCATATGAAGCAGAGACATCGCGCAGGCGGTCTCTGCTTTCTGTATCACAGGCACATAGTAACAGGGGGAATACCGTGGACGCGTACACAAGTTTTGCGGAAGTATATGACGGATTTATGGATAATATCCCTTACAAGGAGTGGGCAGACTATGTTGAGGACCTTTTGAGGGAACAGGGCATAGAGGATGGCCTCGTCCTGGAACTGGGATGCGGCACAGGGAGCCTGACAGAGCTTCTGGCAGCAAAGGGCTATGACATGATCGGGGTGGACAACTCCGGGGACATGCTCCAGATCGCCATGGAGAAGCGGGAAGAGTCCGGGTCTGACATCCTGTATCTTCTCCAGGATATGAGGGAGTTTGAGCTGTACGGCACCGTGCGGGCGGTGGTGAGCATCTGCGATTCCATGAACTACATCACAGAGTATGAGGATCTGGTCCAGGTCTTTCGGCTGGTGAACAATTACTTAGACCCGGAAGGGGTCCTGATCTTTGACCTGAACACGGAGTACAAGTACAGCCGGATCCTGGGGGACAGCACCATCGCGGAGTCCAGGGAGGACAAGAGCTTTATCTGGGACAACCACTATGACGGCGAGACGGGGATCAATGAGTATGATCTTACCCTGTTTATCCGTCAGGAGGGGAATCTGTACCGGCGGTTTGACGAGACTCACTATCAGAGGGCCTACAGCACCGAGGAGATCTTCCGGGCGGTTGCGGAGGCAGGGTTGGAGCTGGTGGCCATGTATGACGCTTTTTCCAGAGAACCGGTGAGGGAAGAGAGCGAACGCGTCTATGTCATAGCCAGAGAACGTGGAAAAGAAAGGATGAGATGAGAGATGGCAGACTATTTGATCAGAGGGACCGCGGCAGGAGGACAGGTGCGGGTTTTCGGCGCTACCACGAAAGGAATGGTGGAGAAGGCGAGAGAGAGCCACAATACCAGCCCTGTGGCTACCGCTGCCCTGGGCCGGCTTCTGACGGCAGGGGCCATGATGGGGAGCATGATGAAGAACCAGGATGACCTGCTGACTTTAAAGATCGACTGTGACGGCCCCATCGGAGGTCTCACGGTGACCGCGGATTCCCGGGGGGACGTGAAAGGGTATGTGAACAACCCCATGGTGATTCTCCCCTGCAATGACAAGGGAAAGCTTGACGTGGGGGGAGCCCTGGGCATGGGAGTGTTAAGCGTGATTCAGGACATCGGCTTAAAGGAGCCCTATGTGGGGCAGACCATCCTGGTGAGCGGGGAGATCGCGGAGGACCTCACCTACTATTACGCCACCTCGGAGCAGACTCCATCCAGTGTGGCATTAGGAGTACTGATGAATAGGGACAACACCGTAAAGCAGGCGGGGGGATTTATCCTCCAGCTGATGCCGGATGCCTCTGAGGAGGTGATCAGCGCCCTGGAGAAGAAGGTGGGGGAGGTCGCCTCTGTCACCTCTCTTCTGGATGAGGGGCTGAGCCCTGAGGAGATCCTGGGACATGTTTTGGAAGGCATGGACCTGGAGATCACAGACAGGATGGAGACCCGCTTTTTCTGCGGCTGCGACAAAAAGAGAGTGGAGAAGGCTCTCATCAGCATCGGCAGGCAGGAGCTTCAGTCCATGATCGACGACGGGAAGCCTATTGAGATCAACTGCCATTTCTGCAATGCCAGCTATGAGTTTACGGTGGAGGAGCTTAAAGGGCTCCTTGAGAAGGCCACCAGATGAAAGCCTGTGTACAATCGGGCAGGGGAGGCCTTTCCCCCTGCTCGCCGCGCCGGGGCCGTGTAAGCGGCCGCATTTCCTTTCCGCCCCGTGCGCACAAAAAACGTGCCTCAAAAGGCACGTTTTCTGTTTAATCAAAGTACGGTGTAGAGCTCTCTTCTTACATAATTCCAATCCCCCCGGGCGATCAGCCGAAGGCTTTATCCCTACCGAAAAGATATCATATATGATAGAATGAAAAAGGTACACTGATAACTAGTTGATTATAATTTTGTCACGTTTGTAGCCTGTGGTCCCTTTGCGCCTTCGATGACGTCAAACTCAACAGCAGCACCCTCGTCCAGTGACTTGTAGCCTTCCATGTTCAGCCCTGAATAGTGAACGAATACGTCGTTGCCCTCTTCGTCACAGATGAAGCCGTAACCCTTCTGATTGTTGAACCACTTAACGGTACCCTTGCTCATGATGCCTACCTCCAAATAGATATAAAAATATGTTTATGCTGCAGGATATTCTGCAACTTACCTAAGAATAGCATAATCGGCAAACAGTGTCAAATAGTTTTGTGGAAATATGAGAAAAGTTATGTTAAAATACTTTCAGCATACTATTTATTATACAGGGAAGAGGGATGAGAGAAGATGATAAAGTTGAAAAATATAGGAAATCATTTCCGGACGATTACGGAACACAAGCTGCTGGTGATGAAGCACTGCTTTCAGGTAGGACTCTACAGACAGGGGCTGCTCCACGATCTGTCAAAATACGGGCCCGAGGAATTCGCCAGCGGCGTGTACTATTACCAGGGGAACCGAAGCCCCCACGCGGCTGCCAGGGAGATCCATGGGTTTTCGGAGGCATGGCTCCACCATAAGGGGAGGAATAAGCATCACTTTGAATACTGGATCGATTACACCAGCAAAAAGGAGGAAGGACTGGTGGGACACAAGATGCCTCTTCGGTATGTGGTGGAGATGTTTATGGACCGGATCGCCGCGAGCAAGGTCTATAAGGGGAAGGATTACACAGAGAGAAGCGCCCTGGAGTACTATGAAAGGGAAAAGCCTTTTATCCTGATGCATCGGGACACCAGAGCCCTTTTGGAGAGGCTTCTCCACATGCTGGCAGAGAAAGGAGAGGCCAGGACCTTTGCCTATATCAGGAAGCTGCTGAAAAAAGGAAATTACTGAAAGGATGCATAGAAACCGCTGTTTTGACACAGATTGATATGGAAAGAGAATCTTTGCAAAAGGAGCGGCTGCTATGAATCGAGACGAGAAGAAGACAGAAAAAGAGATTGAGGAGAAAAAGGATGAAAAACTGGAAGAGTACGGACAGATGACCCTGGAGGACAACCAGAAAAGGAGGAAGATCCACCTGCTGTCCATTATCGGCGAGGTGGAGGGCCATGAGAATGCCCCGGGTAATTCCAAGACCACCAAGTATGACCATGTGCTGCCTCAGCTGGCGGCCCTGGAGGATGACGACAAGGTGGATGGGATGCTGGTGCTCTTGAATACCTCGGGAGGGGATGTGGATGCGGGGCTTGCCATTGCAGAGATGATCGCTTCTCTGTCCATGCCCACGGTGTCCCTGGTTTTGGGAGGGAGCCACTCCATCGGCGTGCCTCTGGCGGTGTCCACGGACTATTCCTTTATTGTCCCCACGGGGACCATGATGATTCACCCTGTCCGTATGACCGGGATGGTCATCGGGGCTGCCCAGACATATGAATATTTTGAGATGATTCAGGACCGTATCATAAGTTTTGTATCAGGCCATTCGGATATTGCCTACGACCAGGTGAAACGGCTGATGCTGAACACAGAGATGCTCACAAGGGATCTGGGAACGGTTCTGGTAGGAAAAGAGGCGGTGGAACAGGGACTCATCGACGAGGTGGGGGGCATACGGGAGGCTCTCTCCAAGCTGCACCAGATGATCGACGAGAGTAACGGCTCTGAGGTTATCTGAATTGTCATCGGCCATTCTATGTCCTTGCAATTTCTCCCATTTTTTTGTATACTATCTTCATTGAAAAGAAGGAGGCATAAAACCGGTGGCTCAGGCAGCAAAAAACAGTAAGGCAGCAACGAAAAAGACCACATCGCCAAGGGCAAAAACACAGTCCCGAAGCGGAGGGTCAAGGCCCCAGGGCAGGACGCAGGCTCAGAGCCGGAGACAGGACTATGAGCCGGAGCCTGAACAAGGTTTTATGAGGGAAGAGGTGCTTCTGATCGCGTCTTTCGCCCTTGCGGTGCTGTTGTTTTTAAGTAACTTTCATTTGTGCGGTGTGGCAGGAGATTATCTGAGAAAGGTACAGCTGGGGATCTTTGGGATAATAGGCTTTGTTGCACCTGTTCTTTTGTTTGTAGGAACCTGTTTTGCCCTGTCCAATCAGGGAAATCCCATTGCGGCGCTGAAGATCGGAGCCGGGATCGTGGGAACTCTGATGTTGTGCGGTCTGTCGGAGATGCTGTTCGGAGGCGGCTACAAAGAGGGGCAGAGGATCGCGGATGCATTTGTCCGGTCGGCAGAGAAGGGCGTGGGAGGCGGCTTTGTAGGCGGGCTCCTGGCTCAGGGCCTGGGATCCGTGGTGGGAGTTGTGGGAACCTATCTCCTTCTCCTGGTAATTTTTGTCATCTGCTGCGTCTGTGTGACAGAGAGATCTCTGGTGGCGGTGGTGAAGCGAGGCGGAGGGAGAGCCTACCAGTATGCCAAGGAGGACGCGGACCGCAGAAAGGTACGGCGGGAGGAAAAACGGGAAGAAAAAAAACGCCTGAGAGAAGAACAGCGTGTGAGGGGAGTGAATTTAAGCTCTACCAAGCTGGGGCAGCCTGAAGAAGGATATTCGGATGAAGATGATCAGGACTACAAAGAAGAGGAGCTGCATGACCGGCCGCAGAGCTCTGAGGAGGAGAGCCGGGAGACCGTAACCAAGGCGGTTCCGGAGACGGCCCTGAGGGACATGCCTGAGGAGGCCGGGCAGCAGGAAGATGTGTTTACAGGCAGGATCAGCCTGCCGCCTGATTACATAGACGAAGACGATGACAGCGTGCCTTTTGACGACGATGACGTGATGGCGGTCCAAGAGGCATTGAGGGCTGCCTGGCAGGATGCGGCGGATGAGGCCATAGCGGAGGAATCTTATGAGGAGAACCCTCCGGAGCAGGAACCGGAGGACTGGTATTTTGACGATCCGGAGCCCTTTGATGAGCAGGATCCTTTTGATGAGCAGGAGTCTTTCGGCGATCCGGTGCCGGAGGAAGTTACCAGCTGGGTGCCGGAGCTTCCTGATGAGCCGGAGGTATCCACACGGATTGCCGATGACTTTGAGATCCAGGATGGGACAAAGAGGGTGGTGACGGCTTCAGGAAAGATCATCGAGACCGACACCCAGGCTCTGAAAAAGAAGCTGGAATCCAGGCGGCAGGAAGCCAGGGAGTCGGGGGAGCCAGATGACGCCTTAAGCGTGGCGGCCCAGATCCGGCAGAGGGAGGCTGTGAAGCAGGAATACCGGTTCCCGCCGGTGAGTCTTTTAAGCCGGGGTTCCAGGCCTTCAGGGGCCTACTCGGAGCAGGAGTACAGGGACACTGCCATCAAGCTTCAGCAGACCCTTAAGAATTTTGGAGTAGGGGTTACGGTCACCAACATCAGCTGCGGTCCTGCGGTGACCCGGTATGAGCTCCATCCGGAGCAGGGCGTAAAGGTCAGCAAGATCGTAGGCCTGGCCGATGATATTAAGCTGAGTCTGGCTGCTGCGGATATCCGCATCGAGGCGCCGATTCCCGGAAAGTCCGCGGTGGGAATCGAAGTTCCAAATAAAGAGAATGTGACCGTATATTTGAGAGAGATTTTCGAATCGGAAGAATTTAAGAAGGCTTCCTCCAAGCTGTCTTTTGCCGTGGGGAAGGACATCGGAGGGCAGGTGGTGGTGACCAACATCGCAAAGATGCCCCATCTTCTGATCGCGGGCGCCACCGGCTCCGGCAAGTCCGTGTGTATCAACACCCTGATCATGAGCATCCTCTACAAGGCAAGCCCAGACGAGGTGAAGATGATCATGGTGGACCCCAAGGTTGTAGAGCTGAGCGCCTACAACGGCATCCCTCATCTCCTGATTCCTGTGGTCACGGATCCCAAGAAGGCCTCAGGGGCCCTGAACTGGGCGGTGGCGGAGATGATGAGCCGTTACGACAAATTTGCCCAGTACGGAGTGAGAAACTTAGAGGGGTACAATGCCAAGATTGAGAAGATCAAGGATATCCAGGATGAGAACAAGCCGGAGAAGATGCCCCAGATCGTCATTATCGTGGATGAGCTGGCGGATCTGATGATGGTTTCGCCGGGGGAGGTGGAGGATGCCATCTGCCGTCTGGCCCAGCTTGCCAGGGCGGCTGGAATCCATCTGGTCATCGCCACCCAGAGGCCGTCGGTCAATGTCATCACCGGCCTGATCAAAGCCAACGTGCCCTCAAGGATCGCCTTTGCCGTGTCGTCGGGGGTGGACTCCAGGACCATCATCGACATGTACGGAGCAGAGAAGCTTCTGGGCAAGGGCGACATGCTGTTCTATCCGTCAGGCATTCCCAAACCCCAGAGGGTTCAGGGCGCCTTTGTGTCAGACCAGGAGGTGTCGGCGGTAGTAGAATTTCTCACTGCCCAGAACACGGCGCCGGAGTACAGAACCGATATCGAGAGCAGGATGGCCGCCCCCGCGGCCTCCGCTGCCCCGGAACAGAAGAACAACGGCCGGGACGAATATTTTGAACAGGCAGGCAAATTCATCATAGAGAAGGACAAAGCTTCCATCGGGATGCTCCAGAGAATGTACAAAATCGGCTTCAACCGAGCCGCCAGGATCATGGATCAGCTGGCGGAAGCGGGGGTAGTAGGAGAAGAAGAAGGAACCAAGCCCAGGAAGGTGCTCCTAACCCTAGAAGAATTCCAAGCCTTGTTAGAGGAGGAACGCTTGTGAAACGAAGTTTCACAATTGGAATGCGTACCTCCAACCTGGCAGGTGCCGCAAAGCGGCGCGTGCCGCTACCGCAAAGAGGAGGAACGCTTGTGAAACGAAGTTTCACAACTGGAATGCGTTCCTCCAACCTGGCAGGTGCCGCGAAGCGGCGCGTGCCGTTACCGCAAAGAGGAGGAACGCTTGTGAAACGAAGTTTCACAATTGGAATGCGTACCTCTGACCTGGCAGGTGCCGCAAAGCGGCGCGTGCCGCTGCCGATATTAGAAAAAGGAGGAAGATGTACATGAAAACAGATATTCAGATCGCCCAGGAGGCAACCATGCTGCCCATCAAAGAGGTGGCAGCGGCTTACGGCATTAAGGAAGACGACCTGGAACTTTACGGAAAGTATAAAGCCAAGCTTACGGATGATCTTTGGGAGGAAGTGAAAGACCGCCCTGATGCCAAGCTGGTGCTGGTGACGGCCATCAACCCCACTCCTGCCGGCGAAGGCAAGACCACTACCAGCGTAGGACTTGGGGATGCGCTGTCGAAGCTGGGCAAGAAGACTTTGATCGCTCTCAGAGAGCCGTCTCTGGGACCCTGTTTCGGGATCAAGGGAGGAGCGGCCGGGGGCGGCTATGCTCAGGTGGTTCCCATGGAGGACTTGAATCTTCATTTTACCGGTGATTTCCATGCCATCACATCTGCCAACAATCTTCTGGCAGCGCTTCTGGACAACCATATCCAGCAGGGCAACTCCTTAAATATTGACACGAGACAGATTCTGTGGAAGAGATGTCTGGACATGAATGACCGGGTTTTAAGAAACGTGGTGGTAGGTCTGGGAGCCAAGGCCGACGGCGTGGTGAGGGAGGATCATTTTGTCATCACCGTTGCCTCGGAGATCATGGCTATCCTGTGTCTTGCCAATGATATGGCGGATTTAAAGGACAGGCTGGGCAGGATCATTGTGGCTTACAACTATGCAGGAGAACCGGTGACCGCAAAAGATCTCAACGCGGTGGGAGCCATGGCGGCGCTCTTAAAGGATGCCATCAAGC
>CAMTAF010000065.1 GCA_947066955.1 uncultured Hungatella sp. | reverse complement strand
GGGATAGCGTTTTATAAAAAGCGCTGCAAGGTTGTGTGTGAAAAGCTGTAGATCGCAGCAAAGCCGCTGATCAAACATGGTTGGCGGCTTTCATTCCCTGGTCTGTGAGGTAGAATAAACGTATGACAATGCAGGAAGGTCTGTGACGGCCGGGATATTGACAATCTCAAAAAGGAGTGTGAGCCATATGCAGAAAAAGAAGCTGCCAGTTGGAATCGAGGATTTTGATGAGATCCGCAGAGAAAACTTTTATTATATCGATAAAACAGGCCTCATCCGTGACTTGCTAAACAATTGGGGGAAGGTCAACTTGTTCACCCGGCCGCGCCGGTTTGGGAAGACGCTGAACATGAGCATGCTCAAATGTTTTTTTGAGATCGGAACGGACAAGACGCTGTTTGACGGGCTTGCTATTTCACAGGAGAAGGCGCTTTGTGAAGCAAACATGGGGAAGTATCCGGTGATATTCATTTCACTGAAGGGAGTGGACGGATTAACCTATGAGCTGGCAATAGAACGGTTTAAAACAATTCTTCAGGAAGAAGCCATAAGGATTCACAGCCTGCTGAAGGACGGGCTTTTATCAGCTTTTGACAGAAAGAAACTCAACCAGATGGAAAACCGGGAGCTGCAGGAAAAAGAAATTCCGGACAGCTTGAAGTTTCTTTCCAGAGTACTATATACTTGTTTAGGAAAAAAAGTAATCTTGCTAATCGATGAGTACGATGTACCGTTGGATAAGGCATTCCAGCATGATTATTATGAAGAGATGGTATCGCTGATCCGCGGATTGTTCGGACAGGTGCTGAAAACCAACGAATTTTTGCAATTTGCGGTTCTGACGGGCTGCCTGCAGGTGTCCAAGGAGAGCATTTTCACAGGGCTGAATAATTTTAAGATGTTTTCTGTTACAGACACCAGATTCGATGAACATTTTGGCTTTACCGAAGCCGAAGTGACCAGGCTTTTGGAAAATTACCAATTAGAAGAGCATTTGACAGAAATGAAAGAGTGGTATGACGGATATCGCTTCGGCGACACCAACATATATTGTCCATGGGATGTAATCAATTATGTGGATCATCTTTTGGCGGATCCTCATGGAGAGCCGGAGGCCTTCTGGATCAATACCAGCGGAAATGACCTGGTAAAGCGCTTCATCGATAAGGCGGATAAAACGACCCAGGACGAGATCGAGCGTTTGATCGCCGGGGAAGCGATTGAAAAGAAAGTCCGCTTGAACCTGACCTACGACGAGCTGGATTCCAATATTGCCAATCTGTGGAGTGTCCTCTTTACCGCCGGCTATCTGACACAGGCAGGCAGAGCCGCGAATGGCGTCTATAAGCTGATAATTCCCAATCGGGAAATACGGGAAGTGTTTGTTTTACAGATACAGGAATGGTTTAAGGGGCATATCGTGGATGATGAAAAGCCGATGCGCGAGTTTTGTCAAGCTTTTCTCCAGGGAAAACCTGAGGATATCCAAAAACAGCTCAATGTCATCTTAAACCGGATGATCAGTATTCTTGATACAAAGGCTCCGGATGATCAGAAAGAGAACTTTTACCACGGCTTGCTGCTGGGACTGCTTAGAAGCGAAATGAACTGGCTGATATTGTCCAATGCGGAGTCGGGAGATGGGTTCAGCGATATCCTGATTGAACCGGAATGCCCCGACGTGGGTATTGTGATTGAAGTAAAGTATTCCCGAAGTATCGCGGGGTTAGATAAAGCCTGCGGGGAAGCATTGGCGCAGATCAGGGAAAAGCGGTACGATGAAAGGCTTCGCAATGACGGGCGGACAGAAGTGCTTGCCTACAGTATAGCCTTCTGTAAAAAGCGATGCAGGGTAATGTGCGATGTATTGTGATTTTGACTGGAATATGCCATAATAGGAGGAGCGAAAGGATGGCTGAGCGGAAAGAGTATTATGAGAAGATTGTCCTTACTATGGATCGGTTTACACTAGGTAACTATGACGGAATCAAAGTGGTGCATGTGATAGATTGGCTTTTGCAATGATATTGACAATCTCAAAAAGGAGTATGAGCCATATGCAGAAAAAGAAGCTGCCGGTTGGAATCGAGGATTTTGATGAGATCCGCAGAGAAAACTTTTATTATATCGATAAAACAGGCCTCATCCGTGACTTGCTAAACGTTTCTGTCAAAAAGTGAGCGGATTACAGAAGATGATAAGCGCTCCTTAGAACGTTTCCTCAAGGAAGACGAAACAAAGGACGATGTCCTGGAGAGCTTGAAAATGTTGTCTTACCTGCTCTGTCAGCATTACGGCCAAAAAGTGATTCTGCTGATTGATGAGTATGACGTTCCCCTGGATAAGGCGTTCCAGCACGGATATTATGAAGAAATGGTATCGCTGATCCGCAACTTGTTCGGACAGGCGTTAAAGACGAATGAATTTCTGCGGTTTGCTGTCCTTACCGGATGCTTACGGGTATCGAAAGAGAGCATTTTTACGGGGCTGAATAATTTTGATGTAAACTCAATCGTTGACGTGGAGCATGACGAGCAGTTTGGATTTACAGATTCAGAGGTGCAGGGGATTTTGGAGGATTATGGCCTGGGGGAAAAAAGGGCATTGTAAAAGAATGGTACGACGGATACCGTTTTGGCGACGCGAAGATTTATTGTCCGTGGGATGTGATTAAGTATGTGAAAAAGCTGATGGCAGACCCGAAAGCGGAACCGGAAGCTTTTTGGATTAACACCAGCGGGAATGACCTGGTAAAGCGTTTTATTGATAAGGCGGATAAAACGGCACAGAATGAGATTGAAAGGCTGATCGCAGGAGAGGCAATCGAAAAAAAGATCCGTTTAGATTTGACGTATAATGAGCTGGATTCCAGCATCGCCAACCTTTGGAGCGTGCTTTTCACTACAGGTTATCTGACACAGACAGACAGAGCGGTGAGGGGGGTGTACCGGCTTGTGATTCCGAACCGGGAAGTGAGGGAAGTCTTTGTTTTGCAGATCCGGGAGTGGTTTAGAGAAACGACACTGGCGGATTCCTTGAGGATTAACCGTTTCTGCGCGGCGTTTCCAGCCGGGGATGTACCGACGATACAGGCTATGCTGCAAGATTATCTGTGGGATTCCATCAGCGTGAGGGACACAGCGGTCCGGATAGACAGGAAGGAGAACTTTTATCATGGCATGGTGCTGGGGCTGCTGCAAAGCCAGGGGAGCTGGCTGGTCCAGTCCAACGCAGAGACCGGGGAAGGGTACAGTGATATATCTGTAAGCACACCTGGGCGTACAGGAATCGTGATCGAGTTAAAGTACGCGAATAACGGAAACTTAGAAGCGGCCTGCGGGGAAGCGTTAAGGCAGATCGAGGAAAAGAAATATGCCGTGGGTCTGCAGCGCCGGGGCATGAAGAATGTCATCCGGTACGGAATGGCGTTCTGGGAAAAAGAATGCATGGTAGTCATGGCGTGAAGGAGGAAGGCAAAATGCGGAGCATTTTTTAGGATGCCTTCCGACGACGTGGCAGGTGACGCGAAGCGTCGCGTGCCGATACCAAGAAGGAGGAAGGCAAAATGCGGAGCATTTTTTAGGATGCCTTCCGACGACGTGGCAGGTGACGCGAAGCGTCGCGTGCCGATACCAAAAAGGAGGAAGGCAAAATGCACATGTTCATAGAGCAGGTAGAGGAACAGTTAAGACGGATGTCCGGGGAGGAAAAGGACAAGTGGATTTTGTGTCAGGCGAGATTGCTGGCCGAGAGTGAACAGGAGGGCTTTCTTTTGTCCCTTTCCGGTGAGAAGAAGGTGGGGTACATGCCGTCTGACAGGGAGATCAGGGAGTTTTGCGAAAAGGTGGACAGGGGCGAGATCTATGTGGAGTATGAGGCCCACTATTATGAGTTTGACGATGACGGCAGATATATGGATGACTGGCTGGTGTGGCACAACGACCCGCTGGGGGCTATGGATTTTTTGGACAAGGTCTTCAGAGGCTGCCATGACCTGGTGATTTTAAGTGAGTACAAGGAAGCGGCAGATATTTTGGATAGGGTCTGCAGGCTGCGGTTTCAGGTCAGGGAGGCCGCGGATTCGGAGGATTTTGAGGACGAGTCCCCGTTTACCGTGGAGGATCTTCTCAAGGAGAATATGCTGTCTGTCAACGGCAGCGACATCGGGGAAGACTGGGCGAGGGCCTTTGTCAGGAAGAGGGATCAGTGGGACTGCGGGGAGCTGGCTGCGGCTATGGCGGACATTTTTCTGGAGCCTGTGTGCGGCGCCATCACCCCCAGCATTCTGGCAGGGGAGAAGCTTCCGGATCAGTTCTTTGCCCGCATGGGGGAGATCATAGACCAGGAGCTTTGCAGGGGCCAGGATACTTTGGAGGAGAGGTTTTCCAACACGAATTTTTCTGATGAGAAAATGGCTCTTGAGAAAAGGGTTGAAAGGCTGATCTGCCTGAAATCAGATATCCGGTCAATCTGCGGCAGTTAAAAGGAGCGCCCCATGGATTTAAAAAACCTTGAAACCTTTATACAGGTGGCGGAGCTCTCCAGTTTTACCAGAGCGGCGGAGAAGACCGGGTATTCTCAGTCCACGGTGTCTTTTCAGATCCAGCAGCTGGAGAGGAACCTGGGGACCCAGCTGTTTGAGCGGGTCAACCACACCGTGTCCCTGACAGGGAAGGGCCGGGAGGTTCTGGAGTATGCTCACAGGATCCGGAGGCTGACCGAGGAGCTGGAGAGGCAGCTGAACCGGGAGCAGGCCGTCAGCGGACATGTGCGCATGGCCATGGCGGATTCCCTGTGCAGCTGGCTTTTAAAGGATGATTTCCAGGCATTCCGGCGCCGGTTTCCGGGAGTCACCTTAAAGATCATCTCCGCCAGCACCGAGGAGATGTTCCGCCTTCTGAATCAGAATGAGGTGGATATGGTCTATACCCTGGACAACCATATTTACGACCGGACCTACCGCATAGCCAGTGAGGAGAAAGTGACGGCCCACTTCGCGGTTGGGACCGATTACCGGCTGGAAGCCGCCGGCAGCATTTCCCTGGAGGATCTTGTCAGGCATCCTTTTATCCTGACGGAGAAAGGGATGAGCTACCGGCGGCTCATGGATGAAAAACTGGCGGAGCTGTCCATGGAGATCCAGCCTGTCTTGGAGAACGGCAATGCGGACTTAATCTGCCGCCTGGTAGAACAGGGGATGGGGATCTCTTTTCTGCCTGACTATGTGACCAGGGAGTCTGTGGAGGCAGGCCGGATCCGCTATATTTCCATAGAAGGGTTTGAGATCCATATCTGGAAACAACTTTTATACCGCCGTGACAAGTGGGTGTCCCCCCAGATGCAGGCAGTGATGGAATATCTGTCGGACAAGCACTGGGGGAGCACGGGCGGGTCAGCCGATGCCGCCGTAGAGGATCCCCAGGATGAACACAAACAGGGCAAGGGGGACATAGATGTATTTTCCGATACAGCCAAACCATGATCCCAGAGGTTTTTTCCTCCCAAGGGACAGTTCTTTGCCGATCTCTTTCCAGCCCAGGATATAGTAGATGGAAAATGCCCCCAAAAGAGCGCCGAAGGGCACCACCAGGATGGTGATGAAATCCATCCAGGAACCCACCTTGTCCCCATCCTCGATAAAGATTCCCACAGCCAGCGCCGCTGCCCCGCAGAGGGCGGCCATGAGGGAGTGGGGCATGCCGAACCGGGTCTGCCAGGACTCGCACACAGCCTCGAACATGTTGATCAGGCTGGTGATCCCGGCAAATGCCACCGAGATGAAGAAGAACACCGCGAACACGCTGCCTAAGGGCATCTGGGCAAATACCTGGGGCAGGGTGATGAACATCAGCGGCGGCCCGCTGGCAGGCTCGATGCCGAAGGCGAACACAGCAGGCATGATGGCCAGCGCTGCCAGCATGGCGGCTAAGGTATCGAACACGGCGGTGTTGATGGACGCTTTTGGGATATCCTCGTCTTTCCCTAAGTAGGAACCGTAGACGATCATGCCGGAGCCTGTGATGGACAGGGAGAAAAATGCCTGTCCCATGGCCATGACCCAGGTATCTGCTTTCAGGAGGTACTCCCATTTTGGGATAAAGAGGAAGCGGTAGCCTTCCACCGAGCCATCGAGAAAGAACACCCTCACTGCCAGAACCAGAAACAGGGCGAAAAAGGCAGGCATGAGAACCTTGTTTACTTTCTCGATCCCTTTGGTAGCCCCGGCGATCAGCAGGGCACAGGCGATGACCACAACAGCCACATGACAGGGGATGTTGCCGAAGGCTGAGGACATTTCCCCGAAAAATGCCCCAGGGTCCGCTGTGAACAGGGTTCCCGTCAGTCCGGCCCACAAGGTCCTAAGCACCCAGCCTAAGATGACCGAATAGCCGATGGCGATCCCCAAGGAGCCCATGAGGGGAATCCAGCCCAAGGCATAGCCAAGCTTGCCAAGGTTTTTGGTGTTCCAGCAGTACTCGTAGGACCCTAAGGTTCCGGTTCCGGCCCGCCGTCCGACGGCAAATTCCGCCGAAAGTCCCACCAGCCCGAAGAGGGCGATAAAGATAAAATAGGGGATCAGAAATGCCGCCCCGCCGTACTGGCCCAGGCGGTAGGGGAACAGCCAGATGTTTCCCATCCCCACCGCCGAGCCCACGCAGGCCAGGACGAACCCAAGGGAATTCTGGAAGCCTCCGTTGGCATGGCCGTTTCCCTTGTGGCTGATTGTTTTTTCTGCTTTCATGGTCAGTTCCTTTCGTATATGACGGTTTTGTCTTAGTACTGTCTACTATATACTACCGGGAAGTATTTGTAAAATTGATAATATTAATTCAGAAGATCGAAAAATCAGATAGACCCCTTAAGCTAATGAATCAATAAAGTAAGTCAGGGCCAGCATGTCGGCGCTCCCGCCGGGGCTGATATTTTTTTTGATAAATTCCCGGTCTAAGTCCCGGATAATGGACAGGTAATCCTGCTTTTCCAGGCCGGAGTCTAAAAGCTCCTGGATCTGAGCGCGGATCCGGGTCATGGTCTCATAGTCGGAGCGGGCGATGATGTTGGTGTCCTGTGACCCGGCGATGATGTGGAGCAGGGTGAGAACCCCGGCGTCGTTGGCGGAGAGACCCTGGCTTTTGTACCTGCGGAAGGCGGGGAGGGCTATATGGAAGACCGTGGGATACCCTTTTGCCGCCTCCCCCCGGATGCCGGTGACGCCATAGAGAGCGTAGAGCCGCTCCCCGGCTGTCTTCGCGTTTTCGGCAGTGATTCCGTCAAAATCTTCCAGGAGATGACAGGTCATCTGGGAACAGGTCCGGATAAAGGCCTCTTGGGAAAACGGGATCTGGCTGCCTTTTAGATATCCCAGGACGCAGCAGAAGAGCCCCAGAGAGAAGATCATGCCCTTGTGGGTGTTGACCCCCTTGGTGGCGGCCAGCATCACCCCCTCCGCCTGGATGCCCACAGGCCGGATCAGGGAAAAGACCTGCTCCGGCGGGCGGCGGCAGTTTCGGATGCCCAGAAGGGTGAACTCCTCAAAAAACTGGTTTAGGGACACGGCGCTGGACTGGAAGGTATAGAAGTCCATGTCTTTGTGGGAGCCGGAGTTGTCCCGGTCCACCAGGCCCGGCTTCGGGGTGGCGGCCACCTCGTAGAGCAGAGCAGCCATGGACAGGGAGGAGATGCGGCGGGCATACTGAAGGTCAAAGTATTCCTGCATGATCTGGCATTCCTTCTCCAGAAGCCGGTCCACGGAGTGGGCCCTGGAGCGGCTGCACACAAAGGCCTCCTGGTCACAGATCAGGCATTTGCGGGGAGCCATGGAGAATTCCTGGCGGGAGACCTTTGTCCCGTCGGTCCGGATCACATCCAGGTCAAAAAGACGCCCCAGGACCGTCCGCTCCTCCAGGCGGCACAGGATTTCCTTGATGAGCTTTGGGTCGGAATCCACGGACAGAAATGCCTCGTAGCCGGTGATATCCCGGATTTGGCTTTCTTTTTTAACAGGAAGCCGCCAGGCCAGGCACTGGGTACGGATGAGCCTCAGTCCCTCCTCGAAGGCGCCCACGGCCAGGGGAAAGACCTTCACAGGTCCCACGATGTTCAGGGTAAATGAGATAAGAGGGCAGCCGTAGGCGGCGATGAGCTGCCTCTGGATTTGCTGACGCCGCTCCCGGGCATCCAGCATCCGGGGCAGATCTACATAGGGTCCGGTGACGATCTCTTTGAGGTTGATAGATGAAGTATAGGTCATGGGCGTGTTCTCCTTAATCGTAAATAAGCTGCAAATCAGCGCACTTCCTATTATATCATGGCCGCCCCGAACTTAACACAAATTTTTCTTGGGAAACAGCTGTGATTCGTGTATAATTGAAATATTAACCTGCGCTGCGGCTGAGAGGAGGAGCAGAGTGAATAACGGTTACTATACATCGGGGGAATTTGCCAGAAAGGCCAATGTGACCATCCGGACGATCCGGTTCTATGACAAACAGGGGATCCTGAAGCCAAGCAGGGTCAGCGACTCTGGATACCGCCTGTATACGGACGAGGATTTCGGCCGCCTGCAAAAGATTCTGTCTTTAAAATATCTTGGCTTTTCCTTAGAGGAGATCATGGCCCTGACGATCAATGACGACAGGGAGGACATGGCGAAGTCCCTGAAGCTTCAGAAGGAGCTGATCCGCAAGAAGATCCGCCATCTGGAGATGATGGAACAGACCCTGGACGACACCTCCCGCATGTTGGAGGTGTCGGGGAACATGGACTGGAACAGCATTCTGAATCTGATTCACATCACCAACATGGAGCATGCTGTGGTGGATCAGTACAAGACAGCGGTGAACATCAGCGCCCGCATTGAGCTTCACCGGAGATTTTCCGTCAATCCTGTCCCATGGTTTGAATGGATCGCCTCCATGATCCCTTTGGAGGCCATGGGGAGGGTTTTGGAGGTGGGCTGCGGCAGCGGGGAGCTGTGGAAGCATTTTGATCAGGAAGTTTTGAAAAAAAAGGAGATCCATGTCACCGACGTATCTTCCGGCATGGTGGAGGATGCGGCCCAGCTCCTAAAAAAAAGCGGCAGGGACACCCTGATCTTTGAGACAGAGGATTGTCAGAAGCTGTCTTATGCCTCGGAGAGCTTTGACGGGGTCATCGCCAACCATGTGCTGTTTTATGTGAAGAATCTTCCGGAAGCCTTGAGGGAGATCCGGCGGGTTCTGAGGCCGGATGGCGTATTTTACTGCAGCACCTACGGGAAGGAGCATATGAAGGAGATCACTCTGCTGGTTCAGGAGTTTGACCCAAGAATCACCTTGTCCCAGGTCGCTCTCTATGAGCTGTTCGGCCTGGAGAACGGCGAGGCGGTGTTAAAAGAGGCCTTCGGGGAGGTGGAGAAGGTTATGTATGACGACTGTCTGATGGTGGATGAGGCCGAACCTCTTTTAGACTACATCCTGTCCTGCCACGGGAACCAGAGCGAGATCTTAAGCCAGAGGCAGCTGGAATTTAAAAGGTTTCTGCAAAAAAAGATCCGGGAAAAGGGCGGGCTTAGGATCACCAAGATGGCTGGCGTGTTCCTGTGCCGGGGTTAGCGCGCCCACACGTTCATTTATTGCTTTTTTGTACCGATTTGATTAAAAATGTTTGAAGTTTTTGTGATTTAGTTGACATATGACCTGCAATATCCTTATAATGGCAATGAATATGATGTTGGCGGAGCCCTGCCTGCCGGGAGTTGCATAACGCAGGGCCGGCTTTGAGATGAGGAAGAACATAGACAGGTGGAAAACGAATGAAAAATGGAAAGTTCAGGCAGGGCCTGGCGATTGCCGCGGCCCTGTTTATGACGATAAATTACGCCGGAAGTTATCTGGGCAAGTCCCCGGCAATTATTCTGGCCGATACGGCGGCCACGGTGAGCGCCACCAGCCTGAATGTGCGCAGCGCTCCCGGAACTTCCAGCTCCATTGTGGGGAAGCTGACTTACGGCGCCGCGGTTACCGTGGCGGGGGAGGCTCAGGGCAGTGACGGGAATACGTGGTATCAGATTTATTTTACAAAAAACGGGACCCAGGTTACCGGGTATGTGCGGTCCGATTATATTAAATTTCCCACAGCGTATCAGTCTGACGCGGATTTTGAAAGGTACATGACCAATCAGGGCTTTCCCGAGAGCTATAAGCCCAGCCTGCGCCAGATCCACGCGGAGTATCCCAACTGGGTGTTCACGGCCCAGCATACCAATTTAGACTGGAATGAAGTGATCAGCAATGAGAGCGTGGTGGGAAGAAACTTAGTGCCGGGGAGCAGCCCCTCCTCCTGGAAG
The DNA here is from genome assembly GCA_947066955.1 of uncultured Hungatella sp. Lineage (GTDB taxonomy): Bacteria > Bacillota > Clostridia > Lachnospirales > Lachnospiraceae > UBA3402. The sequence continues at coordinate 10,436 of CAMTAF010000065.1, read as the reverse complement.
TCCACGGAGAGCGGGGCCTACAACTGGGAGACAGGCACCTGGCCATCCTTTGACAGCGGTTCCTGGGTGGCGGCTTCCAAAGATGTGGTCAGCTATTACATGGATCCCAGAAATTTTCTCAATGAAAAATATGTGTTTCAGTTTTTGAAACACAACTATAACAGCAGCATCCACACCATTGACGGCATCAGGAACATGGTTCAGGGGACTTTTCTTGACGACTCCGTGGATGTGAGCAAGAGCCAGCCTTCCTCCGGCACATCGGCAGGCGCCGGGGGAGAAGGCCCTGACGGCGCCCAGGACGCGGGGGGCAGCAAAACCTCCTCGGGGACAGGACCGGGCGCAGCAGGTCCGGGGGAGACGCAGGGAGGAAATTCCGGCTCCGCGGGTGGAACTTCGGGAAGCGGTTCCGGCAGCGCCTCGGAGGGCGTCGGACCCGGCACAGGGGGCAATTCGGGAAACGGCAGTGTGACGGTGCAGCCCGGGGTCAGTCCGGGTGAGGGCCAGGCTCACGAGTCCCAGGCAGGGTCCGGAAGCGGCGCGCAGGCCGGCGCAGGACCGGGGACAAACTCCGGAGGAGGAGCTCAGGGGGCGGCCCCGTCGGGCGGCGGCAATTCGGATGTGAGCCTCCAGGCGCCGGGAGCGTCGGTCAGCAGAAATAAGACCTACACCGTGGGGACACCCATCGGGCCCGGCATGCCGGCAGGTCCCGGCGAGTCCGCGCCCCCTTCGGAGAATACTTACTCGGCCCCCATAGCCTCTTATGCCGAGATCATCATGAACGCCGCGGCCCAGTCAGGGGTTAACCCTTATGTGCTGACGGCCATGATCCTTCAGGAGCAGGGAAGCCAGGGGAGCAGGAGCGTCTCGGGAACCGTGCCCGGTTATGAAGGCTATTATAATTTCTTTAATATTGAAGCTTACAAGTCAGGGTCCATGGAGGCTGTTGAGCGGGGGCTGTGGTACGCTTCCCAGTCAGGGAGCTACGAGCGGCCCTGGAACAGCGTGGACAAGGCGGTTCTGGGCGGGGCGGTCTATTACGGGACCAACTACGTAAACGCGGGACAGGACACGTTTTACCTGAAAAAGTTTAACGTGCAGGGAGAGAACCTGTACAAGCACCAGTATATGACCAACGTCCAGGCGGCTGCCTCGGAGGGGGCAAAGCTGGAGGAGGCGTACAGCAGCCAGTTAAAACAGCTGGCCCTGGAATTCAAGATCCCGGTATACAAAAATATGCCGGAGAGCCCCTGTCCGCTGCCTGACCAGGATGGAAGCCCCAACAACAAGCTTTCCTCCCTGAGCGTAGACGGCTATGCCCTGACGCCTACTTTTAACAGGGAAGTCACGGTGTACAATCTGCTGGTGGATCCGTCGGTGACCATGATCAATGTCAGGGCTTCAGCTCTGGACTCCGGAGCAGTGATCACCGGAATCGGAAATATCCAGCTGGAGGGAACCAGCCAGGACATCGTCATTGAGGTCAAAGCGCCCAACGGCGCCAGCTGCCCCTATGTGATCCATGTGGTGCGCCAGAGCGGCTCCGGCCAGGGGGAGCAGGGTCAGGAAGGTGAGCATACGGGGCCGGGAGGCAGCAATGTGACCATTGTTCCGTGACCCCTCTCGTGTCTGTTTGCGGACACAGCCATAAAAAGAGAAACAGGAGACAGCAATGAACAGATTAAAAACAATTGTAAAAGGAGTGATCGCAGCTTTTGCCATGACCCTTGCCATATGTTCCCAGGCCTTTGCGGCCAGGATCGCTTTTTCCGACCCGTCGGCGGAGGCTGGGAGCGAGGTGACGGTCAGCATGAAGATCACTGCTACAGGAAATGAGACGATCAACAGTTCCAATGTGATGCTTTCTTACGATCCCCAGTCCCTGCAGTTTTTAGAGGGAACCGGCGCCAGCGGGGATGCAGGCTCCATCCGGGTGGTGGGAACGGCGGAGGCCGCGAACTCCGCGGAACTGTCATTTTCCCTGAAATTCAAGGCTTTGAAGGCGGGAAATACATCCATAACCGTCAGCACCCAGGAGGTTTACAACGGGGACGGCCAGCTGGTGACCGTGGAGCAGCAGGGAAGCTCCGTGGTGTCCGTGACAGGAGAGGCGGGCGCGTCGGACAATGCCGCCCTGGCGGATCTGCAGATATCGCCCGGCACCCTGACCCCGGCATTTTCTCCGGATGTGGACAGCTACACCGCGGTGGTGGGGCAGGATGTGGAGTCAGTAGCTGTCAGCGCCCCGGCGGCAGACCAGTCCGCAAGCGTGTCCGTATCAGGCAATGAAGGCCTGCAGATGGGAGACAACGAGATCTTGTGCACCGTGGTGGCGGCAGACGGCCAGACTACCAGGACTTACCGCATCCTGGTTACCAGGAGTGAAGGCGGGGACAACGGAGAGGCCCCTGTGGTGTCCCAGGTGGAGCTGAGGACACCGGAGCGCAACATCACGGTTCTGTCGGCAGATGACGGGCCGGAGGCGCCGGAAGGCTTTGTCAGATGTTCGGTCACCATCAACGGCCAGGCGGTCTATGGCTGGATCTGGGAGGATGAGGCCAATCCCGGCGCAGATGCCGAGTACTGCATTTTCTATGCCATGAATGAAAACGGGGACACAGGCTTTTACCGGTATGATTTGACAGAGAAGACTCTCCAGAGATATTTCCGGGATCCCTCGGGAGGCTCGGACAGACAGCCGGGCAGCGTGGGCAGCGAGGAGTATGAGTCTCTGCTCCATGACTATGAGATCCGTTTCTGGATTATCATGGGCCTTATCGCTCTGGCGGTTATCCTCCTGATCGTCATCATTGTGCTGGTGGCAGGGAGAGGCCAGAGAGATGATTTTATCGAGAAGAGAGAATCAGAAGATGACGGCTGGGATAAAGAAAAGCCCAGGCGGCAGAGGCTGACAAGAGAGGAACAATATTTAAGGGACCTTGAGGAGGAAGAGGAGGCTGAGGAGAGAGAAGAGGACCTGGCCTTTGTCCGCAGGGTGCAGGCAGGAAACGCCAGGGAGCAGGGCGGCCGGCCCGGAGCCGGGGGCGCCGTCAGAAGCGGATACACAGGCCCTGTCCCCGCAAACAGAGGGACAGGCCCCGTGCCGGGCCAGCGGCAGGCAGGTCCCGGAGGACAGCCCCCCAGGGCGGCGGGACAGCCGCCTGCGCGGGGGATGGGCACATCGGGGCAGAGCGGAAGACCCCAGGGAGGCGTTCAGCCCGGCCCTGAGGGGACCAGAAGGCTGAGGACCGCCAATGCCTCTTACGGCAGCAACAGACCATCCCCGGGTGCTTCCGGGCCCGCGGCGGCCCCGCCTCAAGGGCCGGACAAAGCAGGAGACGACGATTTTGAGATCATTGATCTGGAATAACCCGCCAAGGGGCAGTTTTGAGGGGCTGCCCCTTCCGTCTGTCTGGAAAACATTCCTTCTTGACGAAAATGGAAAAATGTTATAATATAGCTATAACAGTTATAACGAAAGATGGTGGAACTATGATTCTTAGTATTGATTTTAACAGTGATGAGGCATTTTACATCCAACTGCGCAACCAGATCATCATCGGGATCGCCACAGGGAGGATCCGGGAAGGGGATTCTCTGCCATCCGTGCGTCAGCTGGCGGATAATATCAGTATCAACATGCATACAGTAAATAAGGCCTATTCGGTTCTCAAGCAGGAGGGCTTTGTGAAGCTGGACCGCAGAAAAGGCGCGATCATTGCTCTGGATGTGGATAAGGAGCGCGTCCTTGAGGAGATGAAGGAGGAGATCGCCGTGGCCGTGGCCAAGGGGATCTGCAAGGGCATCAAGCGGGAGGAGGTCCACGGGCTGGTAGACGAGATCTACGAACTGTTTGCCAACTGGGAAGAGTAACCGTTCAGATAACCCCTTGAACGGTTGCCGGGAGGAATCTATTTAGAGGAAGATGGAGGATTGTTATGTTGTGTGAGAGGTGTAAGATCCGCGAAGCGAATATTCAATATACCGAAGTGATCAACGGGGTCAGGACCGAACATAATTTCTGCGCCCAGTGCGCCAGGGAGATGGATTTCGGACAGTATTCCGCGATTTTTGACGGAGAGTTTCCCTTGGCTCAGCTGCTGTCAGGGCTTTTGGGCGGTGAGGTGCCGGCCCAGAAGAAGGATCATCTAAAGCAGATCGTCTGCCCCACCTGCGGCACTACCTATGAGGAGTTTGTCAACAACAGCTGTTTCGGGTGCGCTGACTGTTACGGCGTGTTCGACCTGCTGATTCAGGACAATATCAGGCAGCTTCAGGGAAGCGACAGCCATAAGGGGAAGCGCCCGGTTTACAGGAGCGCGCCGGAACCGGACCTTGAAGCCGGGGAGGAGGATGGGATTTCCCAGGGCCGTGAGGACAGCCCGGAGGCCCAGATCCGCATGTGGGACAGAAAGCTTAAGGAGGCTCTGAGGATGGAGGAGTATGAGACGGCGGCAGTGTGCCGGGATAAGATCCGAGAGCTAAAAGGAGGGGATCAGGCAGATGCTTAAGTGGTTTGAACAGCCGGAACAGGAGTCAGGCAACATCGTGTGCAGCAAGGTGCGCCTTGCCCGGAACTGGTCTGAGTACGTGTTCCCTTCCAGGCTTTCCCAGGAACAGAGCAAGGAGCTTTTGTCTAAGCTGGGCGAAGGCCTGAAGGATCTGGGGGATTTGGATGGCAGGGACTATGAGTCCGCCTATTTGAGCGATCTGACAGAGCTGGACAGGAGGGCGCTGCAGGAGAGGAGGATCCTGAATTCTTCTATTTTGGAGAAAAAGTCCCCCATGTCCCTTCTGATCACCAGGGAGGAGGACATCAGCCTGGTGCTCAACGGCATGGATCACATCCGCATCCAGGTTCTGCTGCCGGGGCTGCGCCTGGCGGAGGCGCTTAAGACCGCGGATCAGATCGACGATTATGTCAATGCCAGATTTGACTATGCCTTTGATGAGAAATACGGATATCTCACCTCATTTCCCACCAACATGGGAACCGGGATGAGGGCGACTGCCATGGTTCATCTGCCCAGCCTGTCCATGGGAAAGAAATTTCCCGCCATGCTCAACGATATGGGAAGGTTCGGGGTCTCCATCAGGGGAGTCTACGGGGAGGGACGTGAGAACTACGGGGCCCTCTATGAGATATCCAATCAGAAGACACTGGGCAGGACGGAAAAAGAACTGACGGATCTGGTGAATAAAGTTGCCATCCAGCTCAATGACCAGGAGAACCAGGTCAGGGAGATGAGCTTAAAGAGGCACCGGCTGGAGAGGGAGGATGAAGTCTACAAGTCCTACGGGGTGATGAAATATGCCAGGAGGCTGACCATGAAGGATGCCATGACCTTTTTGTCCCAGCTCATGTCCGGCGTCTGCGACGGCCTTGTAAAGCTGGAGGAGCCCTGTCCGGTGTTCCGTCTGATGCTGGGAATCCAGACAGCCAATCTCCAGAAGCTGTCAGACAGGCCTTTGGGCAAAGAGGAACTGGACATGGCCAGGGCGGCTTATCTTCGCAGCGAGCTCCCCGGCATTTTTTAGGAGGAAGAACCATTATGATAGATCGTTTTACAGAGAAGGCCAGGGAAGCCATCGGACTGGCCATAGATGCCGCCGAGGCCCTGGGTCACACCTATGTAGGCACAGAGCACCTGCTCATCGGTCTTCTTAAAGAGGGAACCGGGGCAGCGGCGCGGGTGCTGGACCAGTGCGGCGTGAAAGAGGAGAAGGTGATGGAGCTGGTGAGCCAGCTGATCACCCCCGGCCAGGCAGTCCGCATGGCGGAGAGGAACACTTACACACCCAGTGCCCGGAGGGTTATTGAGAACAGCTACAGGGAGGCTGTGAGATTCAAGGCCCCCCTCATCGGGACCGAGCACATCCTGATCGCCATCATCAGGGAGAATGACTGCGTGGCCTCCCGCCTTCTGAACACCATGGGCATCAGCATCCAGAAGCTGTATGTGGATCTTCTCTCCGCCATGGGGGAGGACGGGGCCGCGGGCAGAGAGGAGATACAGGCAGGAAGGCCTGTGAGAGGAAGAGTTTCCACAACCACCCTGGATAATTACAGCCGTGACTTGACGGCCCTGGCCAGGGAGGGAAAGCTGGACCCGGTAATCGGCAGGGAGAGGGAGATTCAAAGAGTTATCCAGATCTTAAGCCGCAGGACAAAGAACAATCCCTGCCTCATAGGGGAACCGGGAGTGGGGAAGACCGCCGTGGTGGAGGGCCTGGCCCAGATGATTGCCTCAGGCAATGTGCCGGAGACAATTGCCCAGAAAAGGGTTATGACCCTGGATCTCTCCGGCATGGTGGCAGGTTCTAAGTACCGGGGAGAGTTTGAGGAGCGGATCAAGAGGGTTCTGGCGGAGGTGATGGAGGACGGGGAGGTTCTTCTGTTCATCGACGAGATCCACACCATCATCGGGGCAGGGGGCGCGGAGGGAGCCATCGACGCCTCCAACATTTTGAAGCCATCCCTGGCAAGGGGGGAGATCCAGCTCATAGGCGCCACCACCATTGAAGAGTACCGCAAGTATATTGAGAAGGATTCTGCCTTAGAGCGCCGTTTCCAGCCAGTGACCGTGGAGGAGCCCACGGAGGATGAAACCTTTGAGATCTTAAAAGGCCTGCGGGGACGGTATGAGGAGCACCACAGGGTCCAGATCACCGACGATGCCTTAAAAGCAGCGGTGAAGCTCTCTGCCAGGTATATCAACGACCGTTTCCTCCCGGACAAAGCCATCGACTTAATCGATGAGGCGTCCTCCAAGCTGCGGCTCACCAATTTTGTGGAACCGGCCCAGATTAAGGAGTTAGAGCAGGAGATTGAGAATCTGGAGAGCCAGAAGGAAGCCGCCATCAAGGCGGAGGCCTACGAGAAAGCGGGAGACATCAAGAAGAAGCAGCAGAAAAGACGGGAGAAGATCGAGAAGATCCGTGACAAGTGGCAGAAGGAGAAAAACAGCCGCAGGCTGACCGTGGGGGAGAATGAGATCGCGGACGTAGTGTCCGGATGGACCAAGATCCCTGTAAAGAAGCTGGAGGAGGAAGAGTCGGAGCGGCTTAAAAAGCTGGAGTCCATCCTCCATGAGAGGGTAGTGGGGCAGGACGAGGCGGTGACCGCTGTGGCAAAGGCGATCCGCCGCGGCCGCGTAGGATTAAAGGATCCCAAACGCCCCATCGGTTCCTTCCTGTTCTTAGGCCCCACAGGAGTGGGGAAGACGGAGCTGTGCAAGGCTCTGGCAGAGGCAATGTTCGGCACAGAGAACGCTCTGATCCGGGTTGATATGTCCGAGTATATGGAGAAACACAGCGTGTCCAAGATGATCGGTTCTCCGCCAGGCTATGTGGGCTATGACGAGGGCGGCCAGCTCAGCGAAAAGGTGAGGCGCAATCCCTACTCGGTGATCTTGTTTGACGAGATCGAGAAGGCCCACCCGGATGTGTTCAATATCCTCCTGCAGGTGCTGGATGACGGCCACATCACCGATGCCCAGGGAAGGAAGATTAATTTTAAGAACACCATCCTGATCATGACCTCCAACGCCGGGGCGGAGAATATCATATCTCCAAAACGCCTGGGTTTTGTGTCCGTGGACGACGAAAAGGAGAACTATCGCTTCATGAAGGAGCGGGTCATGGAGGAGGTAAAGAGGATTTTCAAGCCTGAGTTCATCAACCGAATCGACGAGGTTATGGTGTTCCATCCCCTGAACAAAGAGAATATGAAAGATATTGTGTCAATCATGCTGGGAACCATCAGCAGGCGGACCAGGCAGCAGATGGGAATTACCCTCCATGTGACAGACGACGGTCAGGAATATTTGATCGAGAAGGGATACGATCCCAAGTATGGAGCCCGCCCACTGAGAAGGACTATCCAGAGTCTTGTGGAAGACCGACTGGCGGAGCAGATCCTGGACGGAGCCGTAAAAGAGGGGGATAATGTGGAGATCGCCAGGGGAGAAGAGGGGCTTTTGTTCGCCTCCAGATAGGGCATAAAAGGGCAAAACAAATAGTTGCCAGAACGATGATTATGGAGTATAATCCATTCATAAACACAGTGAGAAGCCCCTGTGGGGGCCAACCCAACACACACCTCAGGAGGAAAAAGCCATGCCGGTTATTGAAGAATTGATTCGCTCCGAAGCCGACGGGAGCATTAGTTTCGGCAACAACAAGTTAACGAAGAAGTCCAAATTAGACAATTTTGAGCATAAAGGCGATTTGTACAAAGTTAAGACTTACAACGAGATCACCAAGTTAGAGCGCAACGGCATGTTTGTATATGAGTCTGTTCCGGGAACTGCCGTTACCGGTTTTGTGGCAGCGGACTGGGGCGTTGAATTCCAGGTAGAGGGTGACAAGGATGTTCAGATTACGGTTCAGCTTGAGGATGATACGGAGTACACGGTCACTGTGGACGGCGTATCCGCAGGCGACATGACCACCAACATGAGCGGCAAGCTGAATGTGAGCGTGGAGCTGAACGAAGGCGTCACTGCGAAAGTCTGCATTGAGAAGAAATAATCCGGAGTTTAAATGAGAGCATCCGGCAAGCGAAAAAGGGCCCTGACTGCGGGCCCTTTTTCACTTGCGCGGGACCAGGTGAGGAAGTCCGCCGGCAAAGCCCATGGGAGTATGGCGGTCCTGGGGAAGACGAGGAGGGATAAAATGGCAAAAGCAAAGACAACAGTATTTTTCTGTAAGGAGTGCGGATATGAATCCGCGAAATGGGTGGGGCAGTGCCCGGCCTGCAGGGAGTGGAACACCATGGTGGAGGAGCCTGCGGCCCCCAGGAATTCATCTGCCGCTTCCGCCGTCAGGCATCAGAGCTCCCTCATGAAATCAAAGCCGGCCAGACTGTCGGAGATCTCCGTGGAGGAAAAGGACCGGGTGACCACAGGATATCAGGAGCTTGACCGGGTTTTGGGGGGAGGCGTTGTAGCCGGGTCCCTGGTTCTGGTGGGCGGAGATCCTGGCATCGGCAAATCCACTCTGCTTTTGCAGGTGTGCCGGAACCTGTCAGCCGTGGGACAGAAGGTTCTGTACATATCGGGCGAAGAGTCCTTAAAGCAGATCAAGCTCCGGGCCAACCGTATCGGCCAGGTGACAGGGGACTTAAGGTTTTTGTGCGAAACCAGCCTGGACAATATTCAGGAGACCATCTCCCAGGAAAAGCCGGACATCGTGATTATTGATTCCATCCAGACCATGTACAGGGAGGAGATCTCCTCAGCTCCGGGAAGCGTCAGCCAGGTGAGGGAGTCCACCAATCTGCTGATGCAGATTGCCAAGGGGGAAGGGATCACCATCTTTATTGTGGGCCATGTGACAAAGGAGGGCGTGGTGGCCGGTCCAAGGGTCTTAGAGCACATGGTGGACACGGTTCTCTACTTTGAGGGGGACCGCCACGCCTCCTATCGTATCCTTCGGGGCGTGAAAAACCGTTTCGGCTCCACCAACGAGATCGGAGTTTTCGAGATGAGGGAACAGGGGCTTGTGGAGGTGGAGAATCCCTCGGAGTTTATGCTGGATGGCCGTCCGGAGGGGGCTTCCGGCGCAGTGGTAGCCTGCGCCATGGAGGGAACCAGGCCGATCCTCCTGGAGGTCCAGGCCCTGGTGACTCAGAGCAATCTGGGGATTCCCAGAAGAACCGCGGCAGGGACGGATTACAACCGGGTAAACCTTCTCATGGCAGTGTTGGAGAAACGGTGCCATTATGAGATGTCCCGGTACGATGCCTATGTGAACATCGCCGGCGGGATGAAGATGAACGAACCAGCCCTGGACCTGGCCATCATCATGGCCCTGGTGTCCAGCCTAAAGGACAGGCCGGTGGATGAAAAGACCATTGTGTTCGGCGAGGTGGGCCTGTCCGGTGAAGTCCGGTCAGTGTCCATGGCAGAGCAGAGAGTCAACGAGGCGGTTAAACTGGGATTTGAGGCCTGCGTCCTTCCAAGGATCTCTCTGGACAAGATGAAGAAAAACGGTAAGATCCGGCTCATAGGCGTCAGCAATGTGAGAGAAGCCATCGGAATTTTTTAACAGGTCTTGACTTATATAGATCATCGATATATAATAAGAGCAGGATGAAGGCTTTGAGTAATTGGAATTAGATTTCGCCGCGGCGGGGAAGAGGATGCTGCCTCTGAGAAAACCCGCTGCGGGCAGAATATCCGGAAGGAGGAATTTTTTTGACCGTATATATAGATCATCTATATAATACCTGAGAGACTTCCGCCGGGGCGGGTAGGAGAGCGAGATTCCACAGCCCAGGCCTGAATTCGCAGCATTTTAGGAGGAGGCAAACGCGTAAGCGTTTCTAGGATGCCTTCCGATGACCTGGCAGGTGGCGCGAAGCGGCGCGTGCCGATACCAAAGTCCAGCTAAGAAATGTCAATAGGTAAAATGAAAAATGTTAAAAAAGTTTT
>CAMTAF010000064.1 GCA_947066955.1 uncultured Hungatella sp. | reverse complement strand
AAAGTATTGATTTTTCAAGGTGCGAATCCCATTTTTGATGTGGGAAGTTTGAGTTTATTATAATGGAAAGGCTCTCATTATTCAAGAACCGATTTGTCAGCATGATATCCAACAATGGCAGGCACTTATCTTATCCAGGATCAGAAAAGCAGCGGGCCTATGTCCCATCGAAGCTGTGTCATGACCAAGATCCGCCTCCATCTGGACGTTCCCTGTGTCCTTTCCAGGCCTGCGGCAGATTTACTTGGGACCGGGGACTAAGAGTCCAGATGCTCCGTTTGGGAGGCTGCTTTTAAGTCCTGAAGTTCCGCGGTCAGCGCCTGTCTTATTTTCAGCTGTTTCCAGATGGTGTCATGCATCCAGTCAATGGTTTTGTTGAGAGAGTTTACCTCGTCTTCCAGTTCCAGGATGTGCTGGATGAGAGTCCCTACCAGCTTTCTCTGACAATGCAGCTTTTCAGGAGCCGTGATGCGGCAGACCAGAGAAGGGGCGGATTCCACCATTTTGGCTGAGATCAGGCGGTCTCTTTCTTCATAGTCCAGGGCAGTAAAATCCTGATAGGATATATCCAGCCGGGTCATGTCGCGGGAACACTGGTGGCAGACGGCATTTTGGGGGAGCTGATAAAAAGCAAAGTAGCCGCATTTGGGACAATAGTAAACCGATAATTCTCTCATAACGATTCCTCCATATGTAAAGTGGTATGTCCATAGGAAATACCTTTTTTATATAAACGCAGAACATGAAGATTTGTAACAACATTTCGGAACAAAAATCTTGTTTTTACGTACGTGAGCTCTGAGGAGGGAGGAAAACGGACCATGGTCGGAAAATCCGGTAAGTATTTTGAACTCTGTTCTAAATGATATGATCAGGGAAAAGATTTTCTCTCAGAGATCGCATTGCTGGAAATCTGATTGCATTTCAGCTGGCAGATGGGTATAATATGAATAGGGAGGACGTGTATGTGTCTACAGTGACATTGAGAGAGATAGAGAAATGCTCAGAGCCAAAGAAAACACAGCTTATTGATTGTTTAAATGAAATACAATTTACGACATTGGATATTACAGATGATGTTGTGGCAATAGCAGAAAAAATTATTAATATGGGCATATTAACACAAAAGAGTTTTGACGATTGTCAACACATAGGAGCCGCTATTATAAATGAATGTGATTGCATTATTTCCTGGAATTTAAGCATATTGTAAATGTGAAAACAATTAGAGGGATAAGAGCAATTACAAATCTGGAAGGATATAAAATGATTGAGATATGGAATCCTTCTGTACTGTTGGAAAGCGAGGAATGATTATGATTGCAAAACCAATTATTAGCCCAGATTTTACCATTGAAGACATTCATAAGATTAGAGAATATCACTACGAGCTTACAAAAGATATGACAACGCAGGAAAAAATCAATTTTTACAATGAGGGTGGGAAAGCCTTTTTAAAAGAAATGGAAGAAAGAAAGCTACAGAAAGCATAGTATTAAGTATCAAGGCGCCTCTCTTTCCAGGGCAACGCTGGTCAACTGGGTCATTTAGCTTGTATAAGGCCCGTTAAAGGTGGAGATACGTTCCTCTGTGCCAGAACCAGGCGGTCTGACAACATGGTTGTCTACTATACGACGATCAGGAATGGGAGCTATGCCAGGGGACTGATCGATCAACTGTAGAGATTTATATAATGAAGTATTATTAAGTGAAGATGAAGGTTATAATAAAGAGGAGGCTGTGCCTCAAGGCCCTGAGGTATGATTCAAATGCCATCTTCTTAATGTCCCCAGGGCCACAGGCCAGGAAAATTGGTCAGCCTCAGCGGCCCTATGTCCCATCAAAGCTGTGTCATGGCCAAGATCCGCCTCCATATGGACGCTCCCTGTCCTTTCCAGGCCTGTGGCAGATTTACTTGGGACCGGGGACTAAGAGTCCAGATGCTCCGTTTGGGAGGCTGCTTTTAAGTCCTGAAGTTCCGCGGTCAGCGCCTGTCTTATTTTCAGCTGTTTCCAGATGGTGTCATGCATCCAGTCAATGGTTTTGTTGAGAGAGTTTACCTCGTCTTCCAGTTCCAGGATGTGCTGGATGAGAGTCCCTACCAGCTTTCTCTGACAATGCAGCTTTTCAGGAGCCGTGATGCGGCAGACCAGAGAAGGGGCGGATTCCACCATTTTGGCTGAGATCAGGCGGTCTCTTTCTTCATAGTCCAGGGCAGTAAAATCCTGATAGGATATATCCAGCCGGGTCATGTCGCGGGAACACTGGTGGCAGACGGCATTTTGGGGGAGCTGATAAAAAGCAAAGTAGCCGCATTTGGGACAATAGTAAACCGATAATTCTCTCATAACGATTCCTCCATATGTAAAGTGGTATGCCCATAGGAAATACCTTTTCTATATAAACGCAGAACTTGAAGATTTGTAACAAAATTCTGGAATAAAAATCCTGCTTTTTACGTACATGAGCTCTGACAGGAGGGAAGAAAACGGATGCAGTCAGTAATACATTGATTTTTGGGACTAATTAGTATATAATCTAATAAACCTATTGGAGAATAGCATAGAAAGGGTGAAAAAATGACTGTAATGAAGGAAAGAGCTATAAAAATGATACAGCATATACCAGAAGAAAATATGTATTATGTTGTAAATATTTTAGAAAATTTGCAGGCTATGTCTGTTAATAAAGAAAAAGAGCGACAAATAGCAAAAGCAGCTTTAGAAGATATTTTAAATATGGAAAAAAAATTGCCAGATGATTTTGATATGAAGAAAGAGCTTGCAGAGGCAAGGGAGGAAAGGTATGGTAATATTAGTTGATACCAATATTGTTTTAGACGTACTCTTAAAAAGAGAGCCTTATAGGACAAATGCAGAGATTATATTATCAAAATGTGCGGATAGACAAATATTTGAATCTTGACAGAATATTATCAGCCGTTGATAATGACGACTTTACAGATTTTGAGGATTGCTTACAGGAAGAATGTGCAGTAAATGTAATGGCAGATTATATTGTGACAAGAAACCCAAAGGATTTTGAAAAATCAAGAGTGAAGATAATTGATCAAGAAGGATTTATTTTATTGCTGCAGAAAAATAGGAGATAGCTCTTCCGGGGCGGCAACTACGCAGGCAGTTCCTGCCTTTCAGCGGAAGCAATCACTAATCTGCAAGGTTGCAGAGCGATTGAAGATATTAATATATTGATTTTGGGGATTCCAGCTGGCAATCTACGTGTTTCTAAAATTTTATGCATACAATAAACGCAGAGATGTCTCTATTTCTTTAACAGTGCCCCACTCTATAAAATCGTCTTACTCCCCCATCTCCTGATTCCCCCCATTCCCCAACCAGCAAAATTGAAGATATTTTACAAGACGCCGAAAATCAGAGATGATACAATGGAAGCCAGCAAGGGAGGAACTGTGTATGAAGAAAGAAAGGAGAACAGTGGTCTATGACGACGAGCTTCGCGTCGAGGCCTACTGTTTTGAAGGAATCGCGCAGCCTTTCCCCAACCATTTTCATGAGTATTATGTCATAGGATTTGTTGAGGAGGGGGAGCGCTGCCTGTCCTGTAAAAATCAGGAGTATGTCATCAAGAGAGGAGACATTGTTCTGTTCAATCCCGGTGATAACCATGCCTGCGCGCAGAGCGATGAGGGGGCGCTGAACTACCGGGGTTTTAACATCACCAAAGAGGTTATGCTGGACCTGGCGGGGGAAGTTACCGGCAGGCGGGAGCTGCCTGGATTCTCTAAAAATGTGATCCGTGACCAGGAAGCGGCCTGTTATTTTCGCCCCCTGCATGAGATGGTGATGAAGGGCTCCCGGGAGTTTGGAAAAGAAGAGAGTCTGCTTTTGCTTCTTTCCATGCTCATTCAGCAATACGGTCAGCCTTTTGAAAGCTGTATCCCGGAGTGTCCGGGTGAGATTGAAAAAGCCTGCGCTTTTATGGAAGGTCATTACATGGAGCGCATCTATCTGGATCAGATTTGCCGCTGCGCGGGTTTAAGTAAATCCACCCTGCTCCGGGCATTTACGAGATATAAAGGCGTCACGCCATACAGCTATTTGGAGAATATCAGGATCGGCAGGGCGAAGAAGCTGTTGGAGCAGGGGGTGTCTCCTATGGAGGCGGCGCTGGAGACCGGCTTTTCTGACCAGAGCCATTTTACAAATTATTTCAGTCGGTTTATCGGGCTGGCTCCCGGCGTTTATCGGGAGATCTTTTTAGACAGGGGAGCGGGGGAAATGTCACATGGAGAATAAGCAGACCGCGGTAAAGACAAGCGTTTACATCTACATGGTTCCTGCCATTACGGCTGTGACCTCGATTCTCATTCTCCATGAAAAAATCACCGTGTTAGCCGGACTCAGCATGGGGTTGACATTGGCGGGGCTGTTCCTGTCAGAAAGCAAAGAATTGACAAGAAAAGAGGATCAACATGGACTTACAAAATGAAAAATGCGTCATGGTCATTGACGAACATTTGCCCCTGGGCCTGATCGCAAACACGGCGGCAATCATGGGCATCACATTGGGAAAGAAGATGCCGGAGGCAGTGGGCGCTGATGTTGCCGACCGGAGCGGCAACACACATCTTGGCATCATTGAATTTCCCGTACCGATCCTGAAAGGTTCGCCGGAAATTATCAGGGAGCTCCGCGAGAAACTGTATCAGACAGAGTTTCAGGACTTGACGGTGGTGGATTTCTCCGATCTGGCCCAGGGCTGCAAGACATACGGGGAATTTATTGAAAAGATGGGGCAGGTTCCCGAGAGCAGCTTGCAGTATTTGGGCATTGCTGTCTGCGGGGCAAAGAAAAAGATCAACAAATTGACTGGCAGCATGCCGTTGCTGCGGTAGAGAAGAAAAAGCCGGAGTATCAGGTTCTAAGGACGGAACCGCGTACTCCGGCTTATTAGTTTCTGCATAGAGGCAATTATCCCCATATAATATCCCTATGGAAGCTTACCAAAAAGTATGTTATACTATTTCTAGCAAAACATAGTATTAAGGCGCCTCTCTTTCCAGGGCAACGCTGGTCAACTATTGGGCTACCTTTTAAACGGGCAGAGGTGTATTTAGAATAGTATGGCATGGGCAGGATCAATACAAGGGCAGGACAAAATGACAGGGAGGGATCGTATGGGTAATGACCCATTTAAGGAATATATAAAAGATATCGGTCCGGACAAGGCCGGAAGAGGATTTGCCTGGCACACAGCGATCGGGCTGCAGAAAGTGGATGGGCTTAAGACATCGGCATACCTGGCTGAGACCGCCATTCAGAATATCGAAGGCGAGATCACCATACAGGAAGCCCAGGAGCGGATCGACACATATTATGCAGAACAGCAGGAACATATGGATGATGGGCGCACGGAAGAAGCTGACAAGGTATCTGCACGGATAGCCGGGCTGTTGTCTGAAACCGCATTTTCGTTCGTGCCAACAGAATACCTCTCCATCCACCGCAGGCTGTTTCAGGGGATCTACGGACATGCCGGGAAGATCAGGGATTACAATATCACGAAAAAGGAATGGGTTCTGGATGGAGCAAGCGTCATATATGGGAGCGCTTCGGAGCTGAGGGCTACGCTTGAGTACGATTTCTCCAGGGAAAAGGAGTTCAGTTACCGAGGTCTGGATATGAATGAGATCATCCGGCATCTTGCGGTATTCATTTCCCGGCTGTGGCAGATCCACGTTTTCGAGGAGGGCAACACCAGGACAACTGCGGTATTTTTCATTAAGTATTTAAAGACGCTGGGGTTTGCAGCAACGAATGATATCTTTGCGGATCATGCATGGTATTTCCGTAATGCACTTGTTTGCGCCAATTACACGGATTTGACGCGTGGCATCCATGAAACCACGGAATTCCTGGAGATTTTTCTGCGGAATCTGCTCTTAAACGAAAGCACCGAGATGCGGAATCGGGACATGCATATCAGCAGGCGCCTGAGGTGTATGAACGAAAACAGCAACTGTACCAGAAGCAAAGAGTAGTTGGGTCTGGTCTGCGCGTGCCAACTGGAATGGGTTTCTATGACCTGGCAGGCGATGCAAGGCGGCGCGTGCCGATACAGATTATACGAGGAGGGATGTTCATGAAACTGTCTGGTTTTATAGAAAAGGACAACAAGATTGTAGCGGTGAGGGTGGAGGATGATTATGGACGCCTCTCAGATCTGTATTTGACCAGCGCAGTAGGACTGAGCAACCTTGAATGCATGCAGGCCGAGTATCTTAGAGGGATCCGTTTTTTTGATAAACAGAATCACAAGTCTTATGAATTTATAACCTTAGAAGAGATAAAAACGGGGAAACCTGTGGAGGTCTGCGATAAATCTCGTCTGGTCCATGTTTCAGAAGTGATAAAACCTGTCAATTATGTGGAGACAGACACTGCCTATTTTCCAAGGGAGCGGGAACTTAGCATGTACGATTGGCTGTACAACGCTCCTGACAAAGTATTGTATATCCGCGGGGCGAGACAGACAGGGAAGACCTATCTGGTTCACCATTTTATCAAAGAGGCTTTTGGCACAGATGGGGTATACTGTGTGAATCTTTTGGATGCGGTTGTTCAGGAAAAGCTGAAAGAGTTTCACAGGTATTTGAAAGATATAAAACTCAGCAGCGGCCACAATCCCACGGGAGTCGAGCGGTTCGCCTCCTTTTTGTTCCCTGATTTTGATATCAATACTGCCAGGGTGCTCTACATTGACGAGATACAGGCTGACAGCGGTTTGTACAATTGCATCCGGGAGTTTGCCAGAGAAGGGAAATGCCGCCTGATTGTCAGTGGAAGCTATCTCAACATTATTTCGGACCAGAGGAGTACTAACGAGAAAAAGTATCATTATCCTGTAGGAGGAGATTATTTTATCCAGCTGTATGGATTGTCATTTTCTGAGTTTTTGAGGGCAAACGGCATTGTAAATCCTCAGGTATTATTAAAAGATGCTTCTGTCTACAGTGAAGAGGAAAAGACGCTGTTTCGCGAAGTGCAAAAATTGTATGAGGATTATTCCAGAATCGGAGGGTACCCTGCGGTAGTAAAGGACTATATTGAAAATGAGGGGCAGGGCTTTCGGGATATTATGGAAATGATCTTTAATGCCTATATGGAAGATGGGCAGCATTATGTTCAATTGTGGTATCCTATGACGGACTTGCGGGATACGCTCACATCTGTGGCATCGGTTATATTGGGTGTAAATCAGACTTTTAAGAGGCAGGACGTGGTGGGCAAGGTAGTAAGTGATTTTAAGGTCAGGCATCCGGGGGTAAATGAAAAGACTATAGCCGCGTCACTGAGGTGGCTTGTGGACAGCGGGATTATCAAGCTGGTAGACTGTTATTCGGACCACACATTTACGCGTTTTGGAACGCAAAATGGGAAAGTGTATTTTATGGACACGGGCCTTGCCAATTATTTTATTGATCAGGCGGGAGGAGTGAGAGCCAGCGGGCGGTCTGGTTTTCTGGCGGAGAATTTTGTGTACCTGCAGCTGTTTAACAGCCTTTCTCCCAACGGGCGGGATAGTTCCCTGTGGCTGAAAACCGCGATGTTTCAAAAGGACGTGAATGTGGAGCTGGATTTTATTTATAAGCCGGTATTTTCAGAGGAGGACCTTGTCCTCGTGGAGGTGAAGAGCGGTAACACAGAGTCGAAGTCTTTTGACAGATATAAGAAAAATAAGATTTTTAAAAAGGCTGTAAAATTTATTAACAGGGCTACGGATATGAAGGGGGAATCGGTGCCCATATGTCTGGCCAGGTATTATACGTTGATTTAGGAATTCTTTTGGTGGGGATTAACTATGATAAAAACAGAAAAAACCATGAATGCGTGATTGAAAAGCTTCCCGCCTTATGATATCGTAGACAATAACAAGCCTGATAAGGAGTAAACAAGATGCCGTTTTTACTGATAAGAGATGATATCACGAAAGTGCGGGCAGACGCCATTGTCAATCCCGCCAACACCGGATTAGAGGAGGGCCGGGGCACCAGCCGGGGAATCTATGCGGCGGCCGGGGAGGAGAAGCTGCGGGAAGCCTGTGAGAGGATTGGTCACTGCGATGAGGGGAAGGCAGTGATCACCGATGGCTTTGATCTTCCCGCCAGATACATTATCCATGCCGTGGGGCCGGTGTGGCAGGGCGGCGCATGCGGGGAGGACCAGGTTCTGTACAATACCTATATAGAGTCCATGGCCCTTGCCAGGAAGAAAGGGTTGGAGTCCATCGCGTTTCCCCTTTTGTCAGCAGGCAATTATGGTTTTCCCAAAGTCAGAGCCATGAGGATCGCCATGACAGCCATCAAAGATTATATCGAATTTTATGATATGACCGTCTATCTGGTAGTGTATGACGCGAAGACCGTGGCTATAAGCAAAAAGCTTTTTACATCCATCGAAGAGTACATAGACGAGCATTATGTAGAAAATAACAACGAGAATTTTGCGGGTACGGCAAATCTGCCTCAGGGGGAAGGAAGCCTGGGGGAGAAAAAGCTCAAGTCCGCGCTTGAAAAGAAGAGGAGAAAAGAGAAAAAGAAGAAAAAGCTTCCCTGGCCTCTGTCTCTGTTCCAGAGAGGGGACAGACAGGAAGAAGAGTCGGGATCCATCGGCGAGGACACGGAGAATACGGGGAGTCTTCCGGTTTTGCCCCTTGATAAAGAAGAAACTGTAAGCGAGGATATGGAGAATACAGGCGGTCTCCCTTGTCTGTCTTTTGATGAAGAAGAAACCGTAAACATGGAGCTGGAGGTCACAGGGCGAATTCCGCCTCTGCCCCTCACGGCGAGAGAAATCATAGACAATGAGCTGGAGGACACGGCAAAGATTCCTTCCCTGCCTCCTTTCGTGGAAAGCGGACCCGACGGGATCTCCTTGTCCCCGCCGTCACGTCCTATGGGGAGCCAGTCCTCAGCGCCGCCTGCTGGAAGTCAGATTCCGGTGCCGCCGCCAGTTGGAAGCTGTCCCCCAGCGTCGTTGGCGGAGAGCCAGACTCTTCCGCCGCCCATGGGAAGCCGTCCCCCAGCGTCATCTGCGGGAAGCCAGGCTCCGGTGCCGCCGCCAGCGGGAAGTCGTCCCCCGGCGTCATCTGCGGGAAGCCAGGCTCCGGTGTCGCCGCCAGCGGGAAGTCGTCCCCCAGCGTCATCTGCGGGAAGCCAGACTCCGCCGCCGTCACCGTTTATGGGAAGTCAGACCCCATCGTCTCCTCCCGCAGACAGTTGGACTTCTCACCGGGAAAGGTCGGCGCCCCGGGCATCCGCCCCGCCGCCCGCTTCGGGCAGGCCGCCTTTATCAGCGCTTCCCAAGTCTTCGGGAAAGCCGCCGAAAACCTTGGCTTTTCCCCGATTCTCATCCTCTAAGGAGAAGAAAAGGCGTCTTGACGACATTATGACTCACATGGGGGAGACATTTTCCCAGATGCTCATCCGGCTGATCGACGAGAGAGGCCTGACGGACCCGGATGTGTATCACAAGGCCAACATAGACAGGAAGCTGTTTTCCAAGATCAGGAACAACAAGGATTACTCGCCTAACAAGAAGACCATTATAGCTTTTGCCATTGCTCTGGAGCTCTCCTTAGACGAGACAAAAGACCTGTTGAGGACAGCCGGGTACTCCCTGTCCGACAGCTCCCGATTTGACGTGATTATAAGCTTTTTCCTGGAAAATAATATCTATGATATTTTTGAGATCAACGAGATGCTGTTCTTTTATGAGCAGCCTGTTCTGGGAAGCGCCTGAGACAGCTTTTGCTGTCCTATGAATTTGTCGCTTTGGAAGCGACCATATCTTCTCTCCGGTCTGTTATACTCAGGTCATACCAATAATAACAGATCGGAGGTAAGGAAAATGAAGAAGAATTTGACAGAGTTGGTTTTTATTTTAGACAGAAGCGGTTCCATGAGAGGGCTGGAGCAGGACACCATCGGCGGCTACAACGGCATGATGGAGAAACAGAAGCGCGAGGAGGGAGAGGCCTACATCACCACGGTCCTCTTTGACGATCAGTACGAGAAGATCCACGACAGGATCCCTCTGGATCAGGCAGAGGAGCTGACGGCAAAGCAGTATTATGTGAGAGGCTGTACGGCTCTTTTGGATGCCGTGGGAAGGACCATCTACGATATGGCGCTGATCCAGAAACATCTTCCGGATTCAGAGAAGGCTGAGAAGGTGATTTTCGTGATCACCACAGACGGTCTGGAGAATGCCAGCCGCCAGTACTCCCGGGATAAGATCAAGGAGATGATCCGCCATGAGCAGGACAAATATGGATGGGAATTCCTGTTTCTGGGCGCCAACATGGATGCGGTGGCTGAGGCGGGAAGCTTAGGAATCAGCGCGGACCGGTCCGTGACATTCCAGAACGACAGCCAGGGCATTGAGACCAATTATGAGGTGGTGGGCAGGACTCTCTGCCAGATGCGCGCGGCAGCGCCGGCGGCCCCCCGGATGGGGGCGGAGTGGAAAAAAGATATTGAGAAGGATTTCAAGAAGCGCCGAGGAAGCTTATTCGGAAGGAGGAAATAATGAAAACATTAAGAGACGCGGTCTATGGGCTGGCTGTGGCGGATGCCCTGGGGGTTCCGGTGGAATTTTCCGACAGGGGGACCTTCCATGTGACAGATATGACAGGATACGGTACCTATTACCAGCCGCCGGGCACCTGGTCCGACGATACCAGCATGACGCTGGCAACATGTTTTAGCATCAAGCGGAAGAAGGGGGTTGACCCTTCTGACATCATGGAATGCTTTCGGGCGTGGAAGACGGAAGGAAAATTCACTGCCGACGGGGTGATGTTTGACATTGGCTGGACCACAAGCCAGGCCATCAGCCAGGGGTTCGGGCTCACGGACATATCTTCCAACGGCAATGGCTCCCTGATGCGGATCATCCCTCTCGCCTTTGTCCCGGGTATCACGGATGAGGAGGTCAGGCAGGTGTCGGCCCTGACTCACGGCCATGAGATCTCAAAAGAAGCCTGTGTCATTTATATAAACATCGCTAAAAGGCTTCTGGCAGGGATGGATGTGATGGAAGCAGTGAGGGCGAGCGTCAATGACAGCGCCGGGGAGGTATTTGAAAGACTTCCCGGGATCCACGAGCTTCCTGAGGAGGAGATCAAAAGCTCCGGTTATGTGGTGGACACCCTGGAGGCCGCCATCTGGGCCTTGGCAACCACCAAGAGCTATGAAGAGTGTGCCCTTAAGGCTGTGAACCTGGGAAAGGACACAGACACCGTGGGGGCTGTGGCAGGGGCTCTGGCCGGGATCCTCTACGGGTATGAGGGCATACCGGATAAGTGGATCGAGATTCTGAGAAATAAGGAGCTGATTGAGGAGTGTCTGTATTGATAAATTAATCGTATCTGTAATAAAAATGCGGTAATATCGTAAAAAAATTGCGGATATATTGATATTCCCCCGCAATATGAGTATAATATATGGAAAACGATATTTGAGGGGGAGGGTTTTATCATGTTGAAACGGTTCAGCGTTGAGAATTTCAAAGGATTTAGAGAAAAGATAACATTAAAATTGGACACACCCTGCAATTATGGATTTCACCAGGCAGTAGTCTCTGAAGGCTGTATAACAAAAGGCATTATATATGGCAGTAACAGCAGCGGAAAGTCTAATCTGGGCCTTGCTCTTTTTGATATTATTTGTCATTTAACAGACAAACAGAAAATTACTGGAAGTTATGACCATTATCTCAATATGGACAGGAGGAAGTCTGCCGCTGAATTTGAGTATGTATTTGAATTTCAGGGAAAAGAACTGATCTATTGCTACGAAAAGCAGGATGCGGACACACTGTGGTCAGAGAAGCTTATTATTTCGGGGAGAGAAGTGGTTTACTATGATCATCTTAAAAAAGAAGGTTTTACTCTTCTTGCGGGGTCTGAGACCTTAAACAATACGATTGTGAACGAGAGCCCGATCTCCAGAGTTAAGTTTGTAAGCAGCAACGCGATTCTGACAGACAACGAGGAAAACGCGGTATTTATGGCTTTTATGGATTATGTAAACAGAATGCTTTTGTTCTATTCTTTGGACCAGAGAGGTTATGAAGGCTTTAAGACAGGAAGAGGAAATATAGCGCAGGGGATCATTGAAAGTGGAAAATTGGCGGATTTTCAGGAATTTCTGGGAGAAAACGGGGTTATTTACAACCTCCTGGACGGAGAAATAGATGGGGAGAGAGCAATCTATTGCCATTTTGAGAGACAAGATGTGAATTTTTTCAAGATCGCATCTACAGGCACAAAATCATTGGCATTATTTTATTATTGGTATATCAGAATGCACGAGGCGTCTTTTGTGTATATTGATGAATTTGACGCATTTTACCATTTTGAACTTTCCGATAATCTTATAAGAAAGCTTAGGGAGATTCAGAACGTGCAGATTTTTACCTCAACTCACAATACGGATCTTATGAGCAATGATCTGCTGCGGCCAGATTGTTATTTTATCCTTGAAGATAATAAAATAGTATCGATTGCTGATTCTACAGACAAAGAACTGAGAAAAGCACATAATCTGCAGAAAATGTATAAGGCAGGTGCCTTTAATGGGAGGTAAGGATTACAAAGCTTTTATTGTTGAAGGTGAGGCAAGGGAACCGCTGATTATTCAAAATATGAGCGTGGTGTATTTTAAACATAGTAATTTTAAAATAATTACTCTGCCAGCAGGGCAGAATATCTATATGCTTTGGCAAAAAATGATAAAAGATGAGTTTGAGACAGATCTTATCGAGGTACTCAGAGAAGAGAGTAAAGAACTTGAAACAGTGCTTAACAACCTTACGAGGGATGATTTTTCGGAGATATATCTGTTTTTTGATTATGATGGCCACCAAAAGAATTTGCGGGAAGGGGAGAGGGATAGAGACATTATTGAGGAAATGCTTTTGAGCTTTGACAATGAGACGGAGAACGGAAAGCTTTATATCAGCTATCCCATGGTTGAAGCGTTGAGAGATTTTGAACTGGGAATCTGCGGGGACTGGAAAAGATGCTATTGTAAGATTGAGCAATTTGGGCAATATAAGCGGACATCAATAGGCAGAGAGGACCATGGGGATTTCAGAAAATATACCTTTGATATCTGGCACGAAATATTGAATATATTTGCGATGAGGGTGTCATGTCTTTTAAATGCGGAAAAGATGATATCATATGAAGAATATGAGCAATTGATAACCCCATTGTCTATCTATCAGTTGCAAAAAGTCAATCTGATGAAAAGCCAAGTATTTGTCCTCAGCGCTTTTCCTGAATTCCTGTTTGATTATTTTACTATTCGCTTTTGGAATGTCTGTGTTACGCGTTCCTGGAAAGCGGTAGACAACTGTGAAAAAATATGAATGAAAAAACCATAGACACATCTCCTCCTTTCGTTGTATGATAGTACAAAAAGGAGGTAAGAGACAAATGTTTCCAAAAGATTTTCTGTGGGGCGGCGCCATTGCCGCGAATCAGGCAGAGGGAGCCTATCTGGAGGCCGGAAAGGGACTGACCACCGTTGACATGATCCCCCACGGGGAGAAGAGAACTTATGTAAAATTCGGTGACATGTATCCTGTGGAGCTGATGGAGGGGGAGTACTATCCGTCTCACGATGCCATTGACTTCTACCATCACTACAAGGAAGATATCAAGCTTTTTGCGGAGATGGGATTCAAGTGCTTCCGCACCAGCATCGCCTGGGCCAGGATCTTCCCCAACGGGGACGAGGAGACGCCCAACGAGGCGGGGATTGCGTTTTACACGGATATGTTCAAGGAGTGTAAAAAGTACGGTATTGAGCCTCTGGTGACCCTGTGCCATTTTGACGTGCCCATGGGGCTGGTGAGAAAGTACGATTCCTGGAAGAGCCGGGAGATGATCGAGTGTTTCACAAAGTACGCGAAGGTGTGTTTTGAGCGGTTTGACGGCCTGGTGCAGTACTGGCTGACTTTTAATGAGATCAATGTTATGCTCCACTCCCCGTTTTCCGGAGCCGGGCTGTGCTTTAAGCCGGGGGAGAACCGGGATCAGGCCATCTACCAGGGGGCTCACCACGAGTTGGTTGCCAGCGCCCTTGCCACCAAGATCGGCCATGAGATCAACCCCAACAACAAGATCGGATGCATGATGGCAGGAGGCCAGTTCTATCCCTACAGCTGCAACCCGGAGGATGTGTGGCTGGCCATGAATAAGGACCGGGACAACCTGATGTTCATCGATGTCCAGGCCAGAGGGTATTATCCATCTTACTCAAAGCGCGTGTTTAAGGAGAAAAATGTGGTTCTGGATATCAGGGAAGGGGATCTGGAGCTGCTGAGAGAGCACACCGTGGACTTTGTGTCCTTCAGCTATTATTCTTCCCGCTGCGCCAGCGCCGACCCGTCGGTGGCGGCCGCGGACGGCAATTTGTTTAAGTCTGTGAAGAATCCTTACTTAAAAGCCAGCGAGTGGGGCTGGCAGATCGATCCCCTGGGACTTCGGATTACCATGAACGCCATGTATGACCGGTACCAGAAGCCTCTGTTTATTGTGGAAAACGGACTGGGCGCCAAGGATGTGATTGAGGAGGACGGCTCCATCAATGACGATTACCGCATCGCTTATCTGAGAGAGCACATAAAGGCCATGGAGGATGCCATTGAGGATGGGGTGGAACTTTGGGGCTACACCACCTGGGGCTGCATTGATCTGGTAGCTGCCTCCACAGGGGAGATGAGCAAGCGCTACGGCTTTATCTATGTGGACAGGGACGATGCAGGAAACGGCACTCTTGAGAGGAGAAAGAAGAAATCCTTTGAGTGGTACAAGAAAGTGATTGCCTCCAATGGACAGGATTTGGAGTAGAGATGAAAGAACGATTTTCCATAACAAAAAATATTGATATGATTCAGGGGCCGATTTTTCGGTCCCTGGTGCTCTTTGCCCTTCCCCTTCTGGGTTCCAACATCTTCCAGCAGCTGTACAACACCATGGACACCATGATCGTGGGCAACTACTTGGGGGACGTGTCCCTGGCGGCCATCGGGGTCTGCACCCCCATCTATGACCTGATGGTGGGATTTGGGCTGGGCATCGGCAACGGACTGGCCATTGTCACGGCCAGAAGCTTTGGGTCAGGGGACATGGAGCAGCTGAAGAAATCAGTGGCCAGCTCCATGGTGATCGGCCTGTTTTCCTCCCTTGTGATTACCCTGATCGCCCAGGTCAGCCTGTACCCCCTTCTCAGGGTCCTGAACACGCCTCAGGAGATCATAGACGAGGCTTACAGCTATATTTCCATGGTGACCCTGTTTGTGGTGGTCATGTTTGCCTACAACCTGTGCGCGGGGCTTTTGAGGGCTGTGGGAAACAGCTTTATGCCCCTGGTGTTTCTGGTGATCTCCTCCTGTTTTAACATTGTCCTGGATATTGTGTTCATCACCAGATTTAACATGGGGGTAAAAGGAGCAGCGGTGGCCACGGTGATCTCCCAGGGGATATCGGTGGTGTTCTGCGTTGTGTATATCTTGAAAAAAAGCCGGGTTCTTGTGCCCGGGAAAAAGCATTTCGCTCCGGACAGGGATATGTACCGGGAACTGCTGGGACAGGGGTTTTCCATGGGATTTATGAGCAGCATTGTGTCTGCCGGTTCTGTGATCCTTCAGTACGGCATCAACGGTCTTGGATACCTGATCATAGCGGCCCACACGTCCGCAAGAAAGCTCTACATGTTCAGTATGATGCCCATCTCCTCCATGGGGCTGGCCTTCAGCACTTTCGTGTCCCAGAATAAGGGGGCGGATCAGGGAGGAAGGATACGAAAGGCCATGAAATCCGTCTACTTGTATGATTTGATTGTAACGATAGTGATTACGGCTGCTATGTGGGTGGGGGCTCCCGGCCTGGTGAGATGGATCTCCGGTTCCGGCGAGGCTGTGGTATTGGACAACGGGGCCATGTATTTGAGGATCGTCACTCCGTTCTACGTGATCCTGGGGATCCTTCTGGACACCCGGTTCGCCCTCCAGGGCCTGGGGCTTAAGCTTCTGCCCCTGGTGTCCAGCATCATTGAGTTTGTGGGGAAGATCCTGTTTGTTCTGGTGTTTATCCCTAGGTTTGCCTATATGGCAGTAATCTTCTGCGAGCCTGTGATCTGGTGTGTCATGGCGGCGCAGCTTGTGTATACATTTTATACCAATCCATATATTCAATCTTTTAGAGGGAAAGAGTGACAAGGAAAAATATCGAGCAGGGAAGATTTTATCCCTGCTCGATTGCATATGGACGGCTTTCGATTTATGGAATCAGCTCCCCGTCGGACACCAGAAATCCTGTGAGGCGGGTTTCTTCGGAAGCCAGGAAGGATATGCTGTCGTGGCCGGTGACGTCGATGTCCAGGGGGACAGGCGGGGTGGAACGGCTTAAGGAAAACTGCGCCGCGGGGTTTTTTCTGTCATTATCTAAAATGACCATGAAATCAAAGGATTCATTGGTCTTCACATCTTCCGGACAGCTTACGGTGCCGGTGAAGCGGGAGTAATTCTGCCCTAAATAGAAGGAGGCCAGATTCTCGGAAAAGCTCCCCACGGCCACCAGCGCCTGGTCAAAGGTCTGTCCCGCGGAGTTCATGGCATCCTCCTGGACCCTGGCATTGACCGACTCCATCAGGTGATGGGAGATGAGCCTGTCATCCTCCGCGAAAATAGACCTGTCAGCCTCAGGGGACTGGGGCGCCTGGTCGCCGGGCCCGTAAAACCGGGCGTCGGACAGAACAAATCCTGTGAGCCGGGTTTCCTCAGAAGCCAGGAAAGAGATGGTCTCATGGCCTGTGACGTCAATGTCCAGGAGAATGGGCGAGGAGGAGCGGCTCATGAGAAACTCAGCCACGGGGTTCTTGCGGTCATCATCCAAAAACACTGTGAACTCAAAGGGGGCGATGGTATTCACTTCTTCCGGACAGGTGACGGTTCCCACGAAGCGGGTGTAATTCTGTCCCAGATAGAAAGCGGTCAGGTTTTCGGAAAAGCTGCCAAGGGCCACTACCGCCTGGTCGAAGGTCTGCCCTAAGGAGTTCATGACATCCTCCTGAACCGACCCGTTGACGGAGACCATCAGATGATGGGATGTCAGGCTGGCATCCTCTGCGGACAGGGAGCGGTTGACAGACGGCGAGGCCGGCGCGGAATCTGAGGACTGATAAAAGGCTCCGTCAGAGATCACAAAACCGGTGAGCCTGGTTTCGTTGGAAGCCAGGAAGGTTACGGTGTCGCTTCCTGTGACGTCGATATCCAGGAGGAAGGGCGGGGTGGAGCGGCTCATGGTAAACTCAGCCACAGGATTTTTTCGGTCGTCATCTAGGTAGACCAGGAAGTCGTAACTCTCGGAATTGCTCACCTCGTCGGGACAGCTGACAGTGCCTATAAACCGGCTGTAGCTGCCGCCGGTGTAGTAGGTCGCGTAGTTCTCGGAAAAAGAGCCCATAGCCCACACAGCTTCCTTGAAAACCTGCCCCGTGGAGTTGACCGCATCCTCCTTGACCTGGGCATTGCAGGAATCCATCATGCGCAGGGAGGTCAGAGAAACCTCCCCCTCGTCTGTATTGCTGTCAGAGGAGGCGGGCGTCTGCTCTCTTAAGGCAGCGGTCCCGTCTGAGGCAGGAATCTGCTCGTCGGACCCATACAGAAGGCCGTCAGAGATGAGAAACCCTGTAAGCCGGGTCTCGTTAGAGGCGCAGAAGGTGATGGTATCCCGCCCTGTGATATCAATATCCAGGGCAATGGGCGGGGTAGAGCGGCTCATGGTAAACTCAGCCACAGGATTTTTCCGGTCATCATCTAAGTAAACCGTGAAGTCGTAGCTCTCGGAGTTGTTCAGCTCGTCGGGACAGCTTAAAGTGCCCATAAACCGGGTGTAACCTTTGCCAAGATAATAGGTTGCGTAGTTTTCGGAAAAAGAGCCCATGGCCCACACTGCCTGGTCAAAGACTTGTCCGGCGGAGTTGGCCGCGTCTTCCCTGACCTGGGCATTGCAGGAATCCATCATGTGGAGGGAGACCAGCTCTGTCATGTCGTTGGCCGGCACCTTCGGAGCGGGCTCGGCAGTGGCGCCGGATTCCTGCCGCACTGCCGTGGAGGTTTCCCGGGAGCGGGAGGGAAGGGGCTCAGGATCGCCGGAGGGCGCCTTTACCAGGCGGAAGCACATGACAGCGGCAGCCAGCAGGAGGATCACGACGCCTGCCGCGGCTGCTTTCTTTTTTAAGTCAAGAGGAAGAGGGAGGGAAAGACCGCCGTTGTTTTGCGGCTGCTTAAAATCCGTCCTGCTGGGGTTCTCCAAAGATTGGGATTCCGGATTGCTGCCCCCTTCGGAGTCACTGTCCGCTGGTTTCAGCTGGAGCACCCGCTTGATGGTATTGATCAGTGTGATCTGAGACTGGATCTCAGAGAGGTTCTCCAGCTCAAAGATCTGTATATTTTCCAGCTGAAGCTCAAATTCTTCGATCTCAAAATTGCTGATCTTGACTGGTATGATGTATTTGTGGTACTGGATGGCCTTTCCCAGCTCCTTGGGAACCCACTCTGACGCTTCGGCATTTTCCGACAGCACAAGAAGAAAGATGTCGCACTGTTTGATGGCGCCGATGATCTTGCGGGTGTATTTCTCCCCGGCATTGATGCCTTCCCGGTCCATCCAGCAGATGATGCCGTTGGATTCCAGGGTGGCCTTGATCCTGTCGGCCCAGTCCGTATCCTTTCTGCTGTAACTGATAAAAACTTGTTCGTTCATAATCAACCCCCATTCGCCGTTTTTTTGACACATATAGACATACTTCACTCATTATATCAATCTTTTCCCTTTTAGTAAACCCCCATGCGCCCGCCCAATACCCGAGGGTACGCCGTAATACAGGCTCCTTCGGAGCAGGGGCATTTGGTATACC
Source organism: uncultured Hungatella sp. (assembly GCA_947066955.1). Lineage (GTDB taxonomy): Bacteria > Bacillota > Clostridia > Lachnospirales > Lachnospiraceae > UBA3402. The sequence goes on along the minus strand of CAMTAF010000064.1, from coordinate 1,794 downwards.
TGAATTGATAAAAAGTAATTGAACGCGATGGAATTAAGGGGTATACTGAATAAGGAGAATTCAGGGACAGAATGGAGGAATCGCTACATGGAAAAGGAAGAAATGGAGAGAGAAACTGCCAGGATCGGGCTGGTGCTGGAGGGCGGAGGCATGCGGGGGATCTACACCGCGGGCGTGCTGGATGTGCTGATGGAACACGGGATATCTTTTGACGGAGTTATCGGTGTGTCGGCGGGAGCTATCCATGGCTGTTCCTTTGTGTCAGGGCAGATCGGAAGGAGTATCCGCTACTATAAAAAATTCTGCGGAGACAAAAGGTTTATGAGCTTTCGGAACGTGATCCGGACAGGGGATATTGTGGACGAGCAGTTCTGTTACCACGAATTGCCGGAGACTTTGGATCCGTTTGACTATGATGCCTTTGAGCGCTCGCCGGTGAAATATTATGTGACCTGCAGCAATCTTGAGACCGGGAAGGCGGAATATCTGCAGATTACGGACATGAGAGGGCAGATCGACTTGATGAGGGCCTCCGCCTCCCTCCCCTATGTGTCCAGAATCGTGGAATTTGACGGAAAAAAGCTGTTGGATGGAGGCTGCACGGACAGCATTCCTGTTCACGCTTTTATGAAAATGGGGTATGAAAAGAATGTGGTAGTTCTCACGCGCCACAGAGAATATGTGAAGGAGCCGGAGCATGCCTCTCTGGCCAAGGTGTATTATCGCCAATATCCCAAATTCGCGGCAGCCATGGAAAACCGCCACAAAGCCTACAACAATTCCAGAAAACTCATCCGCCGCCTCCAGGAGGAGGGCAAGGCTTTTGTCATCTGCCCCAGCCAGGAGCTGAACATCGGCCGTACCTGTCATGACCCTGAGAAACTTCAGGAGGTCTATGATCTGGGCCGGAGAGACACAATAAGGCAGCTGGGGAACCTGGAGGTATTTATGGAACAAGAGGACTGACGACCTGGCAGGTGCCGCGAAGCGGCGCGTGCCGATACCTAGAAAAGGAGGAAGGCAACGCGCAGCGTTTTCAGGATGCCTTCCGACGACTTGGCAGGTGCCGCGAAGCGGCGCGTGCCGATACCTAGAAAAGGAGGTTGCATACATGGGCATTTATCTGAATCCGGGGAACATGGGCTTTTGGGAGGCTGTCCGTTCTGAGATTTATGTGGATAAGACAGGATTGATCGCAGAGACCAATAAATGCGTCAACACAGAGCAGAAATATATCTGTATCAGCAGGCCCAGACGTTTTGGAAAATCCATGGCACTGAAGATGCTTGCCGCGTATTACGGCTGCCGGGGAAACTCCAGAGAGCTGTTTGCGGGATACAAAATTGCCAGGGATCCGACTTATAAGGAGTATTTGAATCGATATGATGTAGTTTTTCTGAATATGCAGCAGTTTCTGATCGAGGCGGCTCCCGGAAAGGTGACGGAATACTTAGAACAGGAAGTTTTGGAAGAATTGAATGAAGAGTATGGGGATATTTTAAAGGGGCGCGAGATGGGGCTTGCCGCCGCGTTCAGGAAAATCTATGCCAAAACGGATAAGCAATTTATTTTCCTCATTGATGAGTGGGACTGTGTTATGCGTGAAAGGCAGGAGTCGGAAACGCTGCAAAAGCAATATCTGGATTTTTTAAGGAATCTTTTAAAAGATCAGCCGTATGTTGCCCTTGCCTATATGACAGGCATTCTTCCTGTAAAAAAGTATGGCCAACACTCAGCCTTGAATATGTTCTGGGAGTATTCCATGACGAACCAGTTTGCTTTTGAGGAATATAC
>CAMTAF010000063.1 GCA_947066955.1 uncultured Hungatella sp. | reverse complement strand
CTCTCCTCCTACTCTCCAAGATATGCGGTGATAACCCGCTTGTCGTTGAGCACTTCCGAGGTCTCGCCCTGAGTCAGCACCTGGCCGAAGTTCAGCACAGTCAGTTTCTCGCAGATGCCGGACACCAGCTTCATGTCATGCTCAATGAGCAGGATGGTCATGTCGAACTCTTTCCTCACAAACCGGATGGTCTCCATCAGCTCCGCCGTCTCGTTGGGATTCATGCCTGCCGCAGGCTCATCTAACAGAAGAAGCTTGGGGTCCGTGGCCAGAGCCCTGGCGATCTCCAGCTTTCTCTGCTTGCCGTAAGGCAGGTTGGAGGCCTTGTAATCATACTCCCCGTCCAGATCAAACACCTTCAAAAGCTCCATGGCCCTGGCGTTCATCTCCTTCTCCACCTTGTAGTACTTAGGCAGGCGCAGGATCCCCTCCACAGTGGAGTAGGGATGGTGGTTGTGGAGCCCCGCCTTCACATTGTCAAGAACGCTCAGCTCCTTGAACAGACGGATATTCTGAAAAGTGCGGGCGATTCCCGCCTGATTAATCTCAATGGTCTTCTTTCCTGTTATGTTCCTTCCATCTAAATGGATAGTGCCCAGATCCGGCTTATAGACTCCTGTCAGCAGGTTAAACACCGTGGTCTTGCCTGCGCCGTTGGGGCCGATCAGGCCGTAGAGCTCCCCCTTTTCGATGGTCAGATTAAACTTGTCTACTGCCTTAAGGCCTCCGAAGGAGATGCCAAGGTTTTTTGCTTCCAGCATTGCCATCTTCTCTAAGCCTCCTTTGCGGCAGATTTTTTGTGCCTGAATTTGTCCATGACCACTTCCCTCAGCTCAATGGCCTTTGGACTGGAGTTGAACAGCATCATGGCGATGAGCACGATGGCATAGATCAGCATCCGGTAGTCGTTGAGGCCCCGCAAAAGCTCCGGCAGCGCCGTCAGGATAATGGCGGCGATCACAGAGCCCTGGATATTGCCCAGTCCTCCCAGCACCACAAACACCAGGATCATGATGGACTTGTTGTACCCAAAGTTGGCCGATGTGGCCGCTAAGGTAGCCAGGCTGTGGGCGTAGAGCACTCCCGCCATCCCTGCCAGGGCGGCGGAGATGGAAAATGCCATGAGCTTGTACTTGGTAATATTGATGCCAATGGACTCTGCCGCGATGCGGTTGTCCCTGATGGCCATGATAGCGCGGCCTGTCCTGGAGTTGATCAGGTTCAGCACAATCACCAGGGTCAGCAGAAGAAGGATAATCCCGATGGTGAAGGTGGCCGCTCTCGGCGTTCCCGTAATGCCCTGAGCTCCTTTCACGATCACCTCGCCCCCCTCCTCAAGGCCTAGGGATAAGGTGTCCTTGATGGAGAAATGAAAGCCCTTGGAGTCTCTTCCGATAAACATAACATTAATCAGGTTCTTGATGATCTCGCCGAAAGCCAGAGTCACAATGGCAAGATAATCTCCCTTCAGCCGGAGCACCGGGATGCCGATGAGGATGCCGAACACTCCTGCTGCGGCCGAACCTGCCAGCAGGGCTATGAAGAACCTGACTCCCACACTGGGGACAGCGCTCTCCATGCATCGGGTAATAAACGCGCCCGTAAAGGCGCCCACGCACATGAACCCCGCGTGGCCCAGGCTCAGCTCCCCCAAGATCCCCACCGTAAGGTTTAAGGACACTGCCAGGATGGCGTAGATGCACAGGGGGACCAAAAGCCCTCTCATCAGACTGGACACATGCCCCCCCGCGGACAGGATCTGCACCACTGCCCAGAAGGCGATCACCATGGCGTATGTAATGCCGTTCTGGATCAGTATCTTATTTTTCTTCGCCTTCATCCCATACACCTACACTTTCTCATTAATCTTCTTCCCGAGGATTCCTGTGGGACGGACTAACAGGATCACGATCAGAAGGGAAAACACAATGGCATCAGACAGCTGGGAGGAGATATAGGCCTTTGACAGGTTCTCCACCACTCCCAGGATAATTCCTCCCAGGAGGGCTCCCGGGATAGAGCCGATGCCGCCGAACACTGCCGCCACAAACGCCTTGATGCCCGGCATGGAGCCTGTGTAAGGGGTCAGGGAGGGGTAGGTAGAACACAGCAGGGCTCCCGCCACCGCCGCTAAGGCCGATCCGATGGCAAAGGTGATGGCGATGGTCCTGTTCACATTGATCCCCATGAGGGCGGCCGCCCCCCTGTCCTCGGAAACCGCCAGCATAGCCTGTCCGATCCTGGTCTTATTGATAAACGTGGTCAGAGCTGCCATGATGACAATGCAGACAATGATGGTGACAATGGTCTCACCGGATATGGACAGCCGGCCTCCTGCCAGCTTAAGCCCCGGAACCGTCACCACGGAGGTGAATTGGCGGGCATTGGAGCCAAAAATCAGGAGGGCTAAGTTCTGAAGCAGATAGCTGACGCCGATGGCCGTGATCAGCACTGCCAGAGAGGAAGCGTCTCTTAAGGGGCGGTAGGCCACAAACTCAATGGTCACGCCCAGAAGAGTGCACACCGCCACCGCCGTGACGATTCCCACCATCGGCGCCATGCCAAGGGTACTGACCATGGTAAATATGGCAAAGCCTCCCACCATGATAATATCTCCATGGGCAAAATTCAGCATCCTCGCGATTCCGTACACCATGGTATACCCCAGGGCTATGATGGCGTAGATGCTGCCCAGGCTGATCCCGCTGATTAAATAAGAAAGAAAACTCATGGATTCACCCCTCTATTCCTTACAAACTCAATATTACAATTATGTCGAATTATATCACAGGTGGAAACGATGCGCAAGACAAAGATGATTGCGGAATTAAATCAAAGGCGGCAAGGAAGTTCCTGCCGCCTTTGGTTTATGATCACGATGTGATTTGCAGGTTACTGCATCTCGTATACGCCGTTTACGATCTTGACAGCCTTGGGAGCCTTATCCGGCTCGCCGGAGGCATTCCATGTCATGCCCGCGCCTGTAAGTCCGTCAATGCTGATCTCCGTCATGGCAGTCTTGAACGCGTCGCAGATTGCGGAATAATCCATATCTGCCGTAACACCGGACTTCTCTATGGCAGCCTTGATGGCGTAAACCGCGTCATAAGAATCTGCCGCAAACTGGTTTGGCTCAATGCCGTAAGCAGCCACATATGCCTCGGTGAAAGCCTTGCTGCTGTCCTCTGTTGTGGAGAAAGGAGTCAGAAGCATCAGGCCCTCTGCCAGAGAAGTGTCAAAATTCTCAACAGTCAGGATGCCGTCCATACCGTCGCAGCCAAAGAAGATAGGCGCGAAGTCCTTGTCGCTTGCCTGCTTTAAGATCACGGAAGCCTCCTGGTAGTAGATGGGCAAAAACACCAGCTCGGCTCCGGCCTCTTTTGCCTTGTCCAGCTGGACGGAGAAATCCGTAGCATTGTCGGCAGTAAACGCCTCGTCAGCCACAATCTCCAGGCCCTGGTTTCCGGCTTCCTTCACAAACGCCTCCCGGATACCGGATGAATAGGTAGTGGAGCTGTCATAGATCACCGCGATCTTGGAAGCCAGCTTATTCTCCCCGATATAGACGGCAGACGCGGTTCCCTGATCCGGGTCCGCAAAGCATACGCGGAACACATTGTCCGGCTCCACGCACTCTACCGCGGAACCTGAGGGAGTGATCTGGAACATATTGTCGTTGGAAGTCTCCGCCGCCACCGCGATGCAGGGATCCGATGTGGTGGAACCCACAATGGCCTGGGCGCCCCAGTCCTTCAGAGTATTATAAGCGTTCACGGACTTCTGGGCGTCGTGCTCGTCATCCTGAGCGTTGGACTCAAGCATGATGCCGTTTGCGCCGCCTGCCTCATTGATCTCCTTCACCGCCAGATCCGCTCCGTTCTGCACGGCGATTCCGTAAGCTGCAGCCGGACCTGTGAGAGGCCCGATGACGCCGATCTTAAATGTGCCTCCTGCTGCTCCCGAATTGTCGGAAGCATTGCCCTGAGCGGCCGCTGTGGCGCCTTCTGTAGCAGTATTTCCTCCGCTGCCGGAACCGCAGGCAGCTAATGAGGCTGCCATGGCTGCCGTTAAACCTAATGCAATCAGTTTTTTCATAATATCTTCCTCCTCAATTATGCAAACATCTATGTGTAAAACTTTTTACATTATAGCCGCAACATTTTCTCTTGTCAACCGCTTCCCCTGGTATACTTTGCCTTTTCACCGCAGGTAAGGTATACAGAAAAGTTATACTTGTCATAACCTCCTCCAGGGGCCGGACCTGTAGAACCACAGGGACATGGCCGCGGCCACCGCCCATCCTACGGGCCACGCGCACCAGATCCCCGCGGCCCCCAGAGGGGTTTTCGACAACACCATTGCCAGGACAACCCGCAGAATCAGATCCGTAAAGGTAGCTGCCATAAACCGCCCCATCAGTCCCGCCCCCCTCAGGATTCCGTCTGCCACCAGCTTGGCGGAAACCACAAAATAAAAAGGCGACAGAATCTTTAAGAACATAACCCCGGTCTCCATGGCGGTTTTTGTAGGCTCCTCCATAAACATCCTCAATACCACAGAGCCGGCAAAAAAGTATAAAAGGCACAGAGGCAGGCTCAGCATCCACACCAGCTTGAGCCCGGCCTTAAAGCCGGCACGGATTCTGTCCATCTTCCCGGCCCCCATATTCTGGGCTCCATAATTTGAGATCCCGTTGCCTAAGGTAGTAAAGGATGTGATCACCAGATTGTTTAATTTCACTGCCGCCGAGTAGCCTGCCATGACGGCCGGCCCGAACCCGTTGATCACTCCCTGTATCATAATGTTTCCCACGGAGATAAAGCTCTGCTGGAGGATGCTGGGAACCGCGATGGCCGCGATTTTCATAAGAATCCCCCAGTCAAAAAACGCCGCCTTCTCTCCCGCCGGTATCTTTTTCAGCCGTCCCCCCACAGTCAGCACGGCCAGCGCGCAGCTGACCCCCTGGCATAGAAAGGTGGCCCAGGCCACTCCCGCCACCCCCATGTGAAAGGTTTTTACAAACAGAATATCCACCGCAATGTTGGCAGTAGACGATACTGCCAGAAAATAAAAGGGAGTTTTCGAATCCCCCATGGCAGAAAAGATGCCCGTGGAGATGTTATAGAAAAACACAAAGGGAAGCCCCCACACATAAATATCCAGATACAGCCGGGAATCCTCAAATACCTCCGCCGGCGTCCGGATCAGGCGAAGAAGGGGGCCGCAGCCAGCGATTCCCGCAGCCATCAGGATCCCGCAGATCACGGCGCTGAACATGCAGGCCGTGGTCACTGCTGTCTTCAGACGCCCATACCGCTTTGCCCCGAACAGCTGAGACACCACAACCGAACAGCCCATATTGCAGCCAAAGGCAAAGGCGATAAAAATCAGGGTGATCTCATAGCTGTTGCCCACTGCGGCCAGAGCATTTTCTCCGATGAACTTCCCTGCCACCAGGCTGTCCGCGATATTGTAAAGCTGCTGAAAAATAATGCTTCCAAACAGAGGAAGGCAAAACCTCCACAATACGGTTTCCGGCTTCCCCACTGTCAGATCTTTATTCATATGATCCTCCATCCTTTCGATTTACTTCTTTCCGGAAATGTATTATAATACCGGATGACAAATATGGAAAATACATATATTACATCGGAGAAATATAAAAAATATATGGATATCAATTTTGAATACTATAAGATCTTCTACTATGTAGCCAAATACGGAAACATCACCAAAGCCGCCGCTGCCCTGGGAAGCAATCAGCCAAATGTCACGCGGATCATGAAACTACTGGAATCGCAGCTGGGATGCCGGCTCTTTATCCGGGAGGCCAGGGGAGTCAGCCTCACGGAGGATGGGGAGCGTCTGTTCTCCCATGTGGCCATCGCCTGCGACCACCTGCAAAGCGCCCAGAGAGAAATCTGTCACCAGGGCTTTGACGGCGTGGGTACCGTAGAAATCGGAGCCACGGAGACAGCCCTTCATCTGCTGCTCCTTGACGCCATGGCGGACTTTCGGGAAAAATATCCCCGGATCCGCATCAAGATCCACAACCACACCAACTTGGGGATCGCAGGCTACCTGGCCAAAGGGCGCCTGGATTTTGCCGTCATCACAACCCCTTTTCAGGCCGACAGACCATTTCACCAGGAAAAACTCATGACATTTCAGGAAATTCTTGTGGGAGGACCCCATTACGCCCATCTGGGCAGAGAAAAGACAGACTTAAACACCTTAAAGCAGTTTCCCTGGATCGGTTTGGGAAAGGGAACCGCGACTTATGAATTCTATAAAGATTTTTTCAGCCAGCAGCAGGCTGACATTGAGCTTGATATGGAGGTGGCAACCTCAGACCTGATGATTCCCCTCATCCGCGGCAATCTGGGCATCGGGTTTGTGCCGGAATCCCTGGCCAGGCCCTTCCTTGACCAAAAGCAGCTGGTGGCTTTGGACTTCGGCCGCGCCGTCCCTCCCCGGGCCATTGAGATCATCTATGACAGGGGAAGAGGAAAAAACGCGGCAGCGGACATGTTCCGCGAGTATTTAAAACAACGATGACTCTTTCCAGGATAAAGTCCCTGTCTCACTGGTCCTGTCCCGCATCATCAGCTCCGTGACAGCCTCCTTTGGAGATTTGCCGGCAAACAGAACCTGGTTCACCTGCTCTACGATGGGCATCTCTACCTGGTATTTCTCCGCCAGCTTCCAGGCGGCTCTGGCGGAATGGACTCCCTCCACCACCATATTCACCTCATCCATGGCCTCCTTCACAGAGTATCCCTGCCCGATGAGGATGCCCGCCCTCCGGTTTCTGCTGTGAACGCTGGCGCAGGTCACGATCAGGTCTCCCATCCCCGACAGGCCGCTGAAGGTTTCAAAGGCCCCGCCCATCTTCATGCCCAGGCGGCAGATCTCATGGATGCCTCTGGTAATCAGGGCGGCTTTTGTGTTGTCCCCGTATCCCAGGCCGTCGGCAATGCCTGCCGCCAGGGCGATAACATTTTTTAAAGAGCCCCCCAGCTCAATCCCAAGGACATCGGGGCTTGTGTAGACCCGAAAGACCGGGCTCATGAAAATGCTCTGGACTTTCCTGGCCTCCTCCTCCCTTCCGGCTCCCGCCACACAGGTGGTGGGAATGCCCCGGCTCACCTCCTCAGCGTGGCTGGGCCCCGACAAAACCGCGACCCGGGCCCCGGCAAGCTCCTCCTCTATGACCTGGGACAGGGTAAACAGCGTGGATTCCTCTATGCCCTTTGCCACATTCACAATCAGCTGGCCCCGGGTCACATAAGGCGCCATGCGCCTGGCCGTGCTCCTCACATAGATGGACGGCACCGAAAGCACCAGAAGGGTCTTCCCCTCCGCGGCCTCCTCCATGGAGGCCGTAAAGACCAGATCCCCGGGCAGGGTAATCCCGGGAAGATGAGGATGCTGTCTTGTATCTCTTAAATTTGCCGCATCCTCCTCAAAGGCAGACCACAGGGTGACCTTGTGGCCGTTATTATGGAGCAAAAGCGCCAGGGCCGTGCCCCAGGTTCCCGCTCCTATGATTCCGATTTCTGTCATTTCTTTGCTCCGATCTTATTCTCAGTGCCGTGGAGAAGGCGTTTCAAGTTTGCCCTGTGGCGCACAAAGGCCAGAACCGCGATTGCCCCGGCCACCCCGTAAAACTCCGGGCGCGCGCTTTCTCCAAGGCCGTAAGCCCCCATCTGCCCGAACACTACCATCCAGACCACAAAAATGGAGACCACCACCAGGGATCCAAGGGATACATACCGGGTGGCCGCCACAATGGCCACAAACACCACAAGGCACACAAGGGTCAGCCTCCAGTCCATGGAGACCAGAAGTCCGGCTGTGCAGGCAATTCCCTTGCCCCCGTTAAACTGCATGTAAAAAGGATAATTGTGCCCCAGGATCGCCCCCAGAGCCGCGTAGAGAACATAGAGATTCACCATGTCCGGCTGTCCCCCGAACAGGAGCCTGGCTGCCAGGCATGCCAGAATGGTCTTTCCCGAGTCTCCCAAAAAGACGATAATCCCCGCTTTCACCCCCATAACCCGAAGCACGTTGGTGCTTCCGGAGTTTCCGCTGCCTTCCTTTTTGATGTCCACATGATGCTTCTTGCTGTAGAGATAGCCTGTCTGAAACAATCCGAAACAATATCCCAGCGCCAAACATATGATCCTCTCCATTATTTTCCATCCTTTCCTGAGCGTTCCCTGATCAAGAACTTGAGAGCCGTGCCCCTGAACCCAAATGCCTCCCGTATCTGATTCTCCAAATACCGGGTGTATGAAAAATGCATCAGCTCCTTGTCATTGACAAACACTACAAAAGTAGGGGGCTTTACTCCCACCTGGGTGATATAGTAAAGCCTTAACCGCTTTCCTTTGTCGGAAGGGGGCTGCTGCATAGCCACGGCCTCGCTCATAATCTCGTTGAGAACTCCGGTGGAGATCCGCAGATTCTGATTCTGCCGCACCATGTCAATCAAATCAAACAGCTTTCCCAGCCTCTGCCCTGTCGCCGCGGAGATGAACACCGTCTCCGCATAGGGCATAAACGAGAGGGTGTTCTGGATCTTTCTGGTAAACTCGTAGATGGTCTTGTCATTTTTCTCAATGGCATCCCACTTGTTCACAGCCACGATAATGCCCTTCCCTCTCTCGTGGGCGATCCCCGCGATCTTGGCATCCTGTTCCGTCACGCCCTCCACCGCGTCGATGACCACGATCACCACATCGGCCCGCTCCACCGCCGTCACAGCCCGGATGATGCTGTAGCGCTCCAGTTCTTCCTTGATCTTGTTCTTCCTCCTGAGTCCCGCGGTATCAATGAACACATACTCTGTTCCGTTATGGACCACCTGGGTGTCCACGGCATCCCTGGTGGTGCCCGCGATGTCAGACACAATCACCCTGTTTTCCCCTGTCAGCTTGTTGATGATAGAGGATTTCCCTACATTGGGCTTTCCCACAATGGCGATCCTGGGCCTGTCATCCTCCGCCTCCTCTAAGTGCTCCGCCCCAAAGTGGGCAGTAACCGCATCCAGCATGTCTCCGATCCCCAGCCTGGAGGCAGCGGACACTCCCATGGGCTCTCCGATGCCCAGATTATAAAATTCATAGATATCATTGCCGTATTTCTTAAAACTGTCCACCTTGTTGACCACCAGGACAATGGGCTTCTTGGATCTCCGCAGCATGTCCGCCACCCGGAAATCCGCATCCACCAGCCCCTGGTGCACATCCACAATGAAGATGATCACATCCGCCGTGGCGATGGCGATCTCCGCCTGCTCCCTCATCTGGGACAGGATAATATCCTTGGTGTCCGGCTCGATGCCTCCGGTGTCGATCAGGGTAAAGTTCATGTCAAGCCAGCTGCACTCCGCGTAGATTCTGTCCCTGGTGACTCCTGGAGTATCTTTTACAATGGAAATGGTGTCCCCGGCGATTGCGTTGAACAAAGTGGACTTGCCCACATTGGGACGGCCCACAATGGCTACAATTGGTTTGCTCATTCTTAAGTCTCCTTATCTCAGCTCGTATCCCTCATAGGAAACTGTCTCCTCCTTCTGAGGGCACAACACTGCCTCCACAAAATCTCGTCCGCTTGATTTTACAATATCCACCTGCACTTGTAAAGCACTTTTTACCTCTTCCCTGGTCACATCGTCGAGAAAGACCTCCTCGCCGCTGCGGAACATGCAGGCCGGAAGCAGCAGCCGTTCTCCCAAAGCCTTCCCCTTAAGCTGCCGGATCAAATCCCTGCCAGTGATGAGCCCTGCCACGGTAATCTGCTCTCCAAAAAATTCATTGACAATCTGGTACAAATGGACCCGGATCCCCGGGAACTTAAGGCGCAGCTTATTTAGGCAGATCTCTATATAATCCTTGGCCAGAACTCCTGTTGCCATGGAGATCTCTGCCTCCCTGCCATCCCCTTCAAGCTCCCCCAGGGCCTCATCCACCTCCTCCAGAAGGAGCCTGACCATGCCTACGCCGTTTTCCAGCTGGAGATACCCGTCATACCGCTCCGCCTCCGGCATCTGCCTGCCTGCCAGGATGTAAAACTCGTCGCTGGCATGGATAAAATGGGTTCCGTGCTCCCGGTACAGCTTCTCCTGCCATTTCTCCACAATCTCGATGGCGCGGATGGCATCCTCCCTCTCTATGGGCTTCAAGGGCTCCAACCCCTCCCGGAATCTTGACAGACCCACCGGGACCACTGACACACTTTCCATAAAGGGGATGTAAGCGGACAGATCCCTGATAGTGCGCTCTAACTCCTCCCCGTCATTGAACCCCTTGCACATGACGATCTGCCCGTTCATGGGGGTTCCGGCCTCATACAGGCGGTCAATCTTTTTAAGGGCCTCCCCGGCAAACCGGTTGTTCAGCATCCGGCACCGGAGCCGGGGGTTGGTGGTGTGCACCGAGATATTGATGGGGGACAGCTTAAACTGAATAATCCTGTCAATATCCTTGTCCGACATATTGGTCAGGGTGATGTAATTGCCCTGAAGAAAAGACAGCCTGGAATCATCATCCTTAAAATACAGAGTCTCCCGCATCCCCCTGGGCATCTGATCAATAAAGCAGAAAATACATTTATTTTTGCAGGAGCGGTACTGGCTCATGAGGCTGTTTTCAAAGGTAAGCCCCAGATCCTCGTAGTGGTTCTCAATCTCCAGCTCCCACTCCTCCCCGTTCTCCTTCATCACCACCACGGTGACAGACTCGCTTCCTATATAATATTCGTAATCAAAAATATCCTCCAGCTCGTGGCCGTCTATGGTCATAAGCCGGTCTCCCGGAACCAGCTCCAGCTGATCCCCGATGGAGCCGGGATCCACCGATTTTATCACATGCCCTCTCTTCATGACCCTGATCTTCCCTCTCCTCCATGCGCCCGGCAGGCGGCGCGCTCCTCACCCCGGGTCCGGCCGGCCATGGATGTCTGTTCTATAGCAAACACGCCGCCTGTAGGATCACTCTTACAAGCGGCGTTTTTCTTAAAGAAACTTACTTCCTCTGTTTCAGTATACTGAATCTATGGATAAAAGTCAATGGATTTTTCCCGTCAGCGGCCCGTTCCCCGCAGCTTCTGAACTGCTTTCTCCACATGTAACAGTTCCGATGACCCTTGAAACTGTTACGGCATCTGCCATAAAAATCGCTGCGCGATGGGGCAGATGCCATCCAGCCGCTATATTTTCGTACGGTCAGCGCAGCAAGTGCGCAGACCTATCTGAACTGCTTTCTCCACATCCATCTTTGTGAGGATCACCGTGATCAGGAGATTAAAGATCATGGGCAGCCACAGGTACATAATGTGGAGCATATTGATACAGGAAGCTGTCTGCGTCTCTGCTCCCCCTACATAACCGCTGTATGCCAGAAGCCAGCCGGCGATGGCTGTTCCGATACCGCCGCCGATCTTTGTCCCAAGAGAGGTGCAGGAGTACATGGTGCCGTCCACCCGTTTGCCTGTTTTTAAGTACGTATACTCGGAACATGTGGCGATCAGGGCGTTCATGTCTCCCTGGAGAGGGCTCATTCCCAGGGCAGCCACTGCGGTGAAAAAGAGCATCAGGGGGACGCTCCCCATATACCCTGCCGCCATCACCCCAAGGCGTCCCGCGGTTCCTAAAACATAGCCATACAAATTCAGGCGGTACATGCCCTTCCACTTTGCCACCAGGGCCGGCGTAAACAGCAGGCCAACGATCATGGGAATATTGATGGCCCAGGAAAACACCCCCAGAAGATTGGCGTTTTTCAGCACATAGGTCATAAAATAAATCCCCATGTTCAGTGTCGCGGAATAAATCTGCATCAAAATATAGGCCCCGCAGATCATCAGATAATACTGATTGTGGATCAGCAGCCCAAAGGCCTCTGCGAGGCGGTAGGGTTTTTCCGGCTCTTTCTCCTCCTTCTCACCTGTCTCCCCTTCCGCCAACTCCTCGGGGGGCAGCTCTTTTACGGACCACACAGACAAGGAGTTGGATATAAGGCCCACAACCCCGTAGATGACGGCCACGGTTCTCCAGGCGCCGGCGCCGCCGCCAAAGTAAGCCACACATCCCACCGTGATGGTCTGGATCAGCATGCTGGTGCCGAAGGCGAACATAAAACGGATGGAGCCCATCTGCACACGCTCGTGATTATTCTTTGTGACAAGAGCGGTCAGGGCCGAGTAGGCGATATTGTTCGCTGTGTAAAATCCCGCGTTCAGCAGGGTGTAGGCGATAAAAAACCAGGCATACTGGGCGAATTCACTGGCCCCGGCAGGGATGAAGAAGATTGCGACCAGGCAGAGGGCGCATCCAAAGTAGCCATAAAACATCCATGGACGGGCTTTTCCCATTTTGCTGTGAGTCTTGTCAATGAGGGAACCGAAAAAAATATCACTGATGCCGTCAAAAAGCTTAGAAGCCGCAATGAGGCTTCCCACAATGCCCGCGTTTAAGCCAATGGTATCGGTCAAAAAAATCATGACAAAGGCCGACAAAAACGCGTACACCACATTGCCGGCAATATCGCCGGAACCGTAGCCAACTTTATTGTACCATTTCAAATAGGTTCTCTCTTCCATAGGGCGCTCTCCTTTTTCATCTGTATTCTGGTTTTAAACTCAGGGAAAATGTAAAGGCTTCATCCGCCAGCCTGTATTTCTCCAAAAGCCTTGGTCCGCAGCTGTTGGAGCCGATTCCGTTTTGTCCAAAGTCAAGGTTCCAAACCGTGCTCCCGCAGGGAACCAGCTGAAAATTATGGCTCTTTTCTGTCAGCTCTTCCTGTGTAAAAACAGAGGCATTGAATGAAAAGGGCTTCGGGCCATAGGCCTTTATAACCGCCCCGCCTCCGCTGACCACCACATAATCGCAGTCGCTGTGGCTGCCGTTTTCCTGTGGTTTTAAGTAATCCTCATGGAGATCTGCCACAGAGGATGAATAAATCCCATGGCTCGATGCCCTGCGCTTATCTCCATAACTCTCCCAGGGCCCCAGTCCGGAATAAGTAACCTGGTCCATCTCTTTTGGAAGAAATAACCGAAGCCCGAATCTGGGAAGCTCCGGGAAATCCGGATTTCTCGTGACATCCATGTTCACGGAGATCCGTCCTCCCCGGTCAACCCGCCAGGTGACATCCAGATCCATCATCCTCTGAACCGTCACCGCTGTCATGGCCATCTTGCTGTGAATCTCCAGAGCCTCCTCCCTCAGGGTATAATCGGTCACATACGCCCTGGACACCGCCCGGTCATACATGGCTTTTTTCCATTCCTCTTTGATATACATATCATTGTCCGTGGGCGCCCTCCAGACATTCAGCTCCATGGGCTGGTCAAGAAACTCCTTCCCCCCTGCTGTCAGCTGGTCAAAAGTGCCGTAGAGCTTGCTGTATACATAGGTAAAGGCGCCTCCCTCTATGACCAGCTGCCTCTGTGTCTCCCAAACCTTAAGCTGAGGCAGAGTTAAGTTATCCTTCTCCCATTCCCCCTGCCACATAAGGCTTGTCTGGTCACGGAAGTCATGGTTTGCAAGGGCAATTTCATCAAAGCCCAGGTCATGGCCCTTTTCGCGGAACGCGTCCCCGTTCTTTAATGTATAGAACACCTTCAGATACACCTTTCCTTTTTCCGGGACTGCCGCCTGAAGGGAAACCGGCGCCTCTGTGCCCGGCGGGATGGATGGGAGGCTCCTGCCGTCGATTTTCCCTTCTGAGACCGCTTTTCCGTCTGCCCATACCTCATAAGAAATATCCAGATAATCCCGGATATCCACATAGTTCATTTCATTTCTCAGCACAAGAATCCCTGCCTCCTGGTCATAGAAGCGGACCCTCGCCGGTCTGTGGACGTTTTTATATTCCAGCAAACCCGTGTGAGGGGTTCTGTCCGGATACACCAGCCCATCCATGCAGAAATTTCCATCCTGGGGATACTCCCCATGGTCTCCCCCATAGAGATAGATGTCCTTTCCCTCCGCTGTTTTGCCTCTGTATATTGCATGGTCACACCACTCCCACACAAAACCTCCGCAGATACAGTCATATTTCTCGATCAGCTGAAAATAATCCTCGTAATCCCCTGCTCCGTTTCCCATGGAATGGCAGTACTCACACATGATGTAGGGTTTATCCGGGTCAGACTCCACATAATCAAGGACCTCCTGAAAACCGGGATACATGCGGCTGTAAAGATCAAGATTGCTGTAATCGTATTTTCTCCTGCGCCCCCTGTAGTAGGCGCTTTCATAGTGAGTCAGCCTGCTTGGGTCAGCCTGCTTTGTCCAGGCCAGGGCTTTTTCAAAAGTACAGCCATAGCCGCACTCGTTCCCCATAGACCAGATCACGACACAGGGGCGGTTTTTGTCACGCTCCACAAGCTTTCTCACCCTGTCAAGAGTGGCTTTTTCAAATTCAGGATTATCGGAAATCAGCTCATTCCACCTGCCGGCGCGCTCCTCATCCGTATCATTGGAATAACACAGCATCCAGGGGCCGTGGCTCTCATTGTCCGCCTCATCGATCACAAAAAAGCCGTATTCATCACACATCTGATAAAACATAGGCTGATTGGGGTAATGGCTGGTGCGGATGGCGTTGAAATTGTGCTGTTTCATCATTTCCAGATCCTTTTTCATCTGGCCCACACTGATCACAGGGCCTGTCACCGGATCGGAATCATGCCGGTTCACTCCCCGGAACTTTACCGGAGCGCCGTTTATGGTTACAATATTGCCCTCCGCACGGATCTGGCGGATACCTATCCGCTCGGTGATCACTTCATGCTCTGTCTCAAGAACCAGGGTGTACAGATAGGGATCCTCGCTGTTCCACAGATGAGGGTCTCTGATGGCAAACTCCGCATCTCCCTGATAGACGAAATTCGTGACCAGCTCTCCCTCTCTGCTGTAAACCCAGGCTTTCACCGGAATCATCTCATCCAGATACTTTGTCCGGATCTTTACAACCCCCTTGTCATCCTGGATCTCCGTATTGATGAAATAGTCATAGATCCCCTGCTCCGGCCGTTTCAGCAGATATACATCGCGGAAAATGCCGCTGGCCCGAAACTTGTCCTGATCCTCCAGATAGCTGCCGTCGCACCATTTTAACACCAATACCGCAAGATGATTTTCCCCTTCTCTGATGTGCTTTGTCACGTCAAACTCACTGAGAGCATGGGAGACCTGGCTGTAGCCTACATACTCCCCGTTAAGCCACAGATAGAAGCAGGAGTCCACTCCCTCCAATTCCAGATACGCTCTGGGCGCTTCCCCATCCTTTTCATAGAAAAAAGAATACCGATAAGCCCCGCAGGGATTATCCTGGGGTACATAAGGGGGATCCACGGGAAAGGGATACCGGAAATTGGTGTACTGATGGGTATCATAGCCATAATTCTGCCAGATACCGGGAACCGGTACGGTCTTAAAATTTTCCGCGTCAAATCCTGATTCATAAAACGGCTCATTGAGATGATAGATACTGTCATAGTACTTGAATTTCCATTGCCCGTTGAGCATCTGAATCCGGTCAGAGCGCTCCCTCTGCTCCACCAGGTCATCCATTCTGGCCGATGCCGGCACATAGTAAGCCCGATCCGGCATGGTATTCTCATGGAGCATGCTGAGATCTTCATAGTAACGTGGTACCATCATGGTGTTGCCTTCCTCCTATATACATTATTTTTGACTCCTCCGCAAAGCGGCCGGAGCCCGACGCTTCTCTACACAGGCCCGTGTTCCCTTGTATTATAGGGCATTTAGCCTGGTTTTTACATAAAGGGAAATAGACAGAATATGCACAAAATGATACTATATAGAGAGAAGGCAAAGGCGTAAGCGTTTTCAAGATGCCTTCCGGCGACCTGGCAGGTGACGCGGAAGCGGCGCGTGCCGTTTTCGTAAAAGGAGGTAACCGTTTATGTATATGGACAACGCGTACTGGCACAATTCCCACCGGGATTTCAAAGACCAAAAGCATCCCCTCTTTGTGGGGAGCGCAGGCGTCTATCATTTATTCACCAGGCCCAGGCTTCCCACCCACAGGCCCAGAGGCCGCCTTGACTATCAGCTGCTCTACGTCGCCGGCGGCAAGGCGCATTTTTATTTTCACGGAAAAGAAGAGATCGTAACTGCCGGAAATATGGTGCTCTACCGCCCCAAGGAGGAGCAGCGCTACTATTACTATGGCGTTGACCGAACAGAAGTGTATTGGGTACATTTTACGGGAAATAATGTGAAAAATATATTAAGAAAATATGGGATTCCTGACAGCGCTCATGTGATTCACACCGGCACCTCTTTAGATTACAAAAAGATCTATCTGCGCATGATTCAGGAGCTGAAGCTCACCAGACCCCATTATGAAGAAGTTCTTGTCCGCTACCTGGAATTATTGCTGACCATGATCAGCCGCCTTCAGGACCAAAAGCCCAAGAACAAAAATATGTTTCTCACCGATGAGATGAATCTGGCGGTGTCTCATTTTCACTCTTACTACAACCACCAGATCAATATCGAAGAATACGCAAAAAAACATGGCATGAGCGTCAGCTGGTTTATCCGCAATTTTAAAGAATATACCGGCTCAACCCCCACCCAGTATCTCCTCTCCCTTCGGATATCCAACGCCCAAAGCCTTTTGGAATCCACATCCTACCAGGTGGCGGAGATCGCCGACATCGTGGGCTACAGCAATCCCCTGTACTTCAGCCGCCTGTTTAAAAAGCAGTGCGGGGTCACTCCTACCGAATTCAGAAAACAATTTTCTTAAAAAACCAGCAGCCGTGTGCATAGAGGGGACAAGGCGGCGCAGCCCCCTGTTTTACTGGGCCGGCCTGTCCTGTCCCTGGACTGTCCCTATAAATTTGCCGTCATAAGCTCCATCAGATGGATGCCGTCGGCGCCGCCCATCTGCATCCCTCTCAGACAGGCATTGCAGTAGGCCACGGCCCGCTCTGTCTGATATTGGCTTACCCACTCCTTCATCCTCCGGACCTGCTGTTCCTGAGGAATCAGCTCCAGCCCGTGGTTTTCAACCTCCCCAAAATAAACCGGCGCCATATCCTTGTTCCGCTTCTGAACCGGGTTGAACCGCCATACCCCGTCAAACCGGGTGTTTCCGAAATTCTCCCCCAGCTCAACCGGCTCAATATTCATCCGCTTCATGCACTCCCGCACCGCTCTCATCAGGGAATCCTTCTCTCTGGCCCGCCAGCAGTCCTGGATGGTCATCTTCTCGCCGTGATAGTCAGGCCACGGGAAATCCGGGTCCCCCAGGGCGTACTCCCAAAAGCTCATCTCCGTCACTTGGGGAGACACTTCCCGTGTAATCGCCGAGCAGGTGAGACAGATAGTCAGAACCGTGTCCCCCTCCTGAAACAGCTTCTGGGACGGACGGCAGCAGCCGGGAACCTTCACATCCGCCTTTTTCTCCATATAACCACGGATCTTTTTGCTGGCTCCAGGGGAGGCGGCGGTAAAATTGCAGCTTTGCAGGTAATAGATCATAAGTCCTGCCTCCTTTGTATGAAGATATTTTATTTTATCGCAATGGCAGATGCCTGTCAACCTGTCCATACTTGTCGTCGGCTTTGGCAAGGTTAGTTAATGATTCAGGGATTGTACTTTTTGCAGTTCTTTTCCAATAATTATTGACTATTTTTGTGAAAAAATGGTATATACTTATTAGACAACCATATATCACACATTTCCACACAGACATGGAGGATGTCATGGCAAATAATTATGTGTTTAAGGATTGCCTTCCTGTAGCGCCCCTAAAACTGGCTGCCCTGGAAGGATGCAGAGAACTGGCTTCGCTGGTAAACGACCACATTGTATCTTTCCGCAGACATGACATGGAAGAGATGATCAAGCGCAAGGAGGACCTGAATTTCCGAGGCTACCATGTTGATTCCTATCTCCTGGACTTTAAGTGCCCCCGCTTTGGTTCCGGGGAGGGCAAAGCCGTGCTGTCGGAATCCGTCCGGGGGACGGACATCTTCGCCATGGCCGACGTGACCAACCACAGCCTCAGTTACCGGATGTTCGGCAATATCAACCACATGTCGCCGGATGACCATTTCCAGGATCTTAAACGGCTGATCGGAGCCACCGCCGCCACCTGCCACCGCCTCACGGTGATCATGCCCTTCTTATATGAAAGCAGGCAGCACAAACGCAGTTCCAGGGAGTCCTTGGACTGCGCCATGGCATTGGAGGAGCTGGTAAGCATGGGTGTGAAAAATATCATCACTTTTGACGCCCATGACCCCAGAGTGCAGAACGCTATCCCCCTCAACTGTTTTGACAATTTTATGCCCACCTACCAGTTTGTAAAGACCCTTTTGCAGCACGAGTCGGACCTGGTCATTGACAAGGATCACTTAATGATCATCAGCCCCGACGAGGGGGCCATGGACCGGGCAGTCTATCTGGCCAACAACTTAAGCGTTGACATGGGCATGTTCTACAAGCGCCGGAATTACGCGGAGATCGTGGATGGCCGCAACCCTATAGTGGCCCACGAATTTTTAGGCTCCTCCGTGGAGGGGAAGACGGTTCTGATCATCGACGACATGATCTCCTCCGGGGAAAGCATGCTGGATACTGCCAGAGAACTGAAAAACCGAAAGGCCAGAAAGGTGATCGTGTGCTGTACCTTCGGCCTGTTCACCAGCGGCCTGGAGAAATTTGACGAATTTTATGAAAAGGGATACATTGACCTGGTCATTACCACCAACTTAACCTACCGGCCCAAAGAGCTGCTCACCAGGCCGTGGTACGCGGAGGCAGATATGAGCCGTTTCCTGGCAGCCATTATCAACTCCCTGAACCACGATGTCTCTATCGAGCGGACCCTGTCCCCCACGGAAAAGCTGCAGGCCCTGATCCAGAGATATCGAAACTGCGGAAATATCGCGGATATGGAGACCTCCTTCGGATTTTAACACAACCCAACCCACAGATCCCAGAACCGAAAAACTGCCGGAATCCGACTTTGATGTCAGACTCTGGCAGTTTTTTTACTGCGGCTTTCTCCCAGCGCACCGCCACGTAATAGTCTTTACGGCAGATTTCCGCAATAGAGGCAAAAGAGACACCTCTCACCTCTTAAGGCCCAGAAACGCGGCCAGATTTCCCCTCTCATTTCCCATGACCCTGTGGGAGAACAGGTAATCGGGATTGCACCGGGTGCAGATATCCGTGGTCTGGATGTGCTTCTCCTCCACCCCGGCTTCCGCAAAGATGATCTGGTTGGCTTTCCACAGATCCAGCTGGTATTTTCCGTTCTCCTTCTGGTAGAACAGTTCCCTCCAGTACTTTTCGTCAAATTCTTTCTGGAATTCCAGGATTACCTCCTGACCCACTTCAAAACAATCCTGACAAATGCTGGGGCCAATGCAGCACAGCACATCTTTGGGGCTGGTGCCGTACTCTCTCGCCATAGCCTCCAGGGTCACTCTGCCCATGCGCGCTACAGTTCCCCGCCACCCGGAATGGCTCAAGCCGATGGCTTTATGTACCGGGTCCAGAAGATACAGGGGAACGCAGTCCGCGTAAAATGTCACCAGGGTGATTCCGGGCACGTCTGTAATCAGACCGTCCACATCCCGGTAATCCCTTGTCCTCACAATGCCTTTTCCGCAATCCTCCCTGGTCACTTTCCGAACATTGACGGTGTGGGTCTGGAAGGACAGAACCATCTGATCCACCTCCGCCTCCAAAACCTTAGCCATGCGGCGGTAATTCTCCATCACATGCTCCTGTTTGTCACCTCTGGTGAAGGTAAAGTTCATGGTGGCGTACTGGCCCTGGCTGACTCCGCCTATCCTGGTGGAAAATCCGTGGGTCACAAGCCCTGTGTCTGCCAGAAGGGGAAACGACAGATAGTGGACGCCGTTTTTTTCCAGATCCTCCGGCACTGCCTTTCCTCTGTGTGATTTTCGAATCCAATTCAGTTCCATGAGCTGCTCTCCTCCTTGAATCTGCCCTCTTTTGTTAAAACGCATCCCGAATCAGAGTGATCTCCCCGCCCAGGATACTCACCACATCGAACCGGCATGGGGTCTCGTCGCTGAGGCCGTGCCGGTACAGATACCAGGAGGCTGTGTGGCGGATGCGCCTCTGCTTCGCGGCCGGAACCGCTTCCTCCGGATAACCGCTTTTGGCGTCCTTGCGGTACTTCACCTCCACAAATGCCAGATAAGGCCCCTCCTGCGCCACAATGTCGATCTCCCCGAACCGGTCCCTGTAGTTTCTCTCCAATATCTTGTAACCCTGCTGTCTGAGGAAATCCGCCGCTTCCTCCTCGTGCCTGGAACCTTCTGCTCTGTTACTTTGACGGTTCTGCCGCCGAATAGGCGGCATTGATTCTTGTATGCCCAGTGCGTCCGCCAGACTTTCATGGGACGGCGGCATGCCCGCCGGCCGGGCGCATACAGGCTTATTGGGATATTGTCTCGCCACCGGGATCCTCCAGATGAAAATTTTTTAAAAATGTTTTTCTGTGAATCGGGCAGGGCCCGTTGCAGCGCAGGGCCTCGATGTGGGCGGCAGTGCCGTAGCCCTTGTGCCTGGCAAAGCCGTAGGCCGGGTACAGCTTATCGTATTCCGCCATCATCCGGTCCCTGGTCACCTTAGCCAGGATACTGGCAGCGGCGATGGACACGCTCTTGGCATCCCCTTTCACAATGGGAACCTGCATAATGTCCAGCCCCGGTATGGTCACCGCGTCGTTGAGAAGAATGTCAGGCGCAATGCCCAGCTTTTCCACTGCCTGCCTCATAGCCTCGTAGGTAGCCTGCAGGATATTGATCTCATCTATGC
>CAMTAF010000062.1 GCA_947066955.1 uncultured Hungatella sp. | reverse complement strand
TCCCCGGTATACCGCAGTTCCTCGATTCCGTTTCGTTGGCAGATATCCACACAAAGCTCAATAAGCCGTTCATAGGCCATATCGCTCACATGCCACTCCCCGCCGATCTCGTCGTTAGCCACCTCGATGGTCACCGCCTGGCTGTCGTTTTCCGGACTTCGGGAAGTCCAGGCCTGATTTGCCTCCTCCACATAGAGTCCCACCCGCCCCTGGCTGTCAATAGCGTAATTGGAGGAAGCGCGGCGGTCCCTCTGGGCAAAAGATTCTCCCAGTTCCTCCAGAGGCAGGTCCCCTGCCATGTGGTGAATCGTCAGTTTACGGATATCATCTCCCCGTGGAAAATTCGCGTTTGGGGAAAGATAAATATATTCCGTAAGGGGACTGTTGCGCCCCATCACCTCCTGCCTTTCCGTCTCCGTCAGCTTCCGGCCCACTATATCCGGTATTTGAGACCTAAAAAGCAGACACAGGACCAGTACCGCTCCGGCGGCAACGACAAATCCCGCCAGCAGCAGCCATATACAGCGAAACTCGCTTTTTTCCCTTCTCATCCTGCCTCCCCCTCATGTGATATTGCAATTTATAAGTCATCCTTTTGGGTTCCCAAAAGGCGCTAATTTCCCCTCATGCCATAATACAGCCCATAGACAAACAGTCCGGCAAAAAGGGCGAAGACAACCTTCAGCGCCGCTCCGCCTATTTTCCTCCCTCCCGCTCCAGGCTCACCTGCAGAGATCAAAGCCAGCGCCGTGATTCCCAGATAGAAAAAACTGGTATCCATCATATTGTGGAAGAGGAACGCGGCGGTTCCTGCCCTCTGGGAGGGGGATTTCTTTTTGCTGAGGGCGCGGAGGCCTGTGAGAATCACCATCGCCATGGCAATCCACCCCATCTCCACCCCTATATGGATCGGTATATTGTGGATATGCCAGGTGTTGAAATATTTTCCTCCGTCATTTAAGTCCAACAGCCTCCACTGAAACGGCCCCACCCCGAAAAGGGAAGCGGATCTTAAGTAACCCAGGCCGCTTTCCATCATCTCCAGCCGCTCGGAAAATGTGGCAATGGCGCTGGGCCGGAGGGCCACTACCGCCGCTGCCACCAAGATTCCCAGTGCGGAAATTACGAGAGCTGCCCAGGGGTACACCTGCAAAAAGCGCCCGAAAGTTTTCCAATATATTACTGCCGCCGCCCCGTAGGCCAGCAGGAACACAGACACCCAGGGGACACTGGTCCGGGCAGCTGCCAGATAAATGAGCATCCCCGTCCCGATCCCAAAGGCTGCCCGGGCCAGAAGAGCACAGATATACCGGAAGGTCTCGTTCCAGGACGCAGCCCGTTTTTTCTCAATCAGCAGCACTCCAATCCCAGCCGCCATGGACAAAAAACTGCCCATGGACAAGGTCAGGGCCAAGGCCATCAGTAGCACCGGTTCCAGCCGGGACAAGAGCCAAGACCATTTGTCCCCCTTTTCCTCTTCACCGCAGTACATCGCGGCAAACCAGCCGACCACCAGAAAGATCCCCATGGCATTGGAGTTGCCCAGCAGTCCGGCCATCCGGCTCACCCGCCCCGATGTAACCGCCTGGAAGACAAAACGGCCAATCCCCGCCGCTGCCATGACTCCTGTCCAGAGAGCGCAGCAGCGCCTCAAGAGCCGCAATTCTTCCTGTCCCAGGCAGGCCATGACCAGATAGACCACTGGAAAAAGGGCGTGCATGGTTCCATAGCCATCCACAATATTTCCATAGGCTATATAAGAGGAAGCCATTGCAGCCAGATCATAAAAAATAAGGGGAAGAAGTGTCCACAGATCCGCCTTAGCAGAATCTTGAGTCACGCCTACCCCACACAGAAGCAAACCTACCAGGGATGCCGCGCGTACGTCTCCCACGCCAATCAGGGAGAGGATCACCAGAGCCAGACTAAGACAAAGCGCCGCATAGTTGTCGATCAGGTTCTCCAATCTCCGTTTAATCCTGTGGGCCATGTTTTATCCCTCTCAAATTATTCGAAAATTTTTATTATTGTAATATTTTTTAGTGTTCTTAACTTATAAGCATCAAATTTTCAGGCTCTTTCTTTGCTATGCCGTCTGACCTGCTACGAAAAAGCAACAGAACAGGTCGATAAAAAGTCCGATATAGACATTATATCTATGTTACTAATTTGATGTCAATATCCATTTTGGCAATATTTTACTTTTCATTTTGGTCCCCTATACAAATATTGTAATCGAATATGCCGCGGAATAGACATAATGCCGTTTTTCTTTGACAGAATTTCTATTTTCTATAAATGAGCAAATTTAGAATCTTCAATGGAGTGCAAAGCCCGTGACGAAGGCTTTGTTTTGGAAGAGATGACTGGTAGATGAAACATAGCCGTCTTCAAAGGACATGGCTTCACCGCATCCAGTATATGCAATCAAATGAGCCAGCGGCATCAACAGCCAATTCCGCCGGCCCGTTTCCCCTTAACGGTTGCCGCGTAGGCACTGTTGCACAGTCCCAGAACCGCGGACAGGATAAACAGTGTCTCGATGCCCAGCGTCTTCCAGATCCACCCGCCGAACAGAGCG
Organism: uncultured Hungatella sp.; assembly: GCA_947066955.1. Taxonomy (GTDB): domain Bacteria; phylum Bacillota; class Clostridia; order Lachnospirales; family Lachnospiraceae; genus UBA3402. Next base: position 18,931 of record CAMTAF010000062.1, on the reverse strand, counting down.
ATCAGTATAGTGATAAAGTGGTTTACCGATACGCCGGCGGATATGGTGGCCCGGACCTCGTCGTCATTTTCCGAAAGATCCTGGACATATACGTTGGAGGCCATGGAGGCCAGGGAGATCACCGAGTCAAGGACATAGTTGACACAGCATATAACAAACGCGACCCGCATCGGAAAGATGTGATGGGCGAAGCCGTAGAAAAAGCAGACAATGACCAGGATCAAGGTGTCGGTGATCATCACGATTCGATAACCGAACCGGTCGATGATCTTGCCCACAGCGGGTGACGCGAAAAAGCAGCAGATAGAGGATATGGCGAAAAGCATGCTGATCACCATGGCGTTGGCCCCGTAGAACAGCACAAGCATATAGGGGCCGAAGGTGGAGAATATCTGCTTTCTCGCCCCGTAAAACAGTTCCAGCATATAATACTTTTTATATTTCTTTCTGAAATAAAAGCGTCGCTTGGTGTAGTCTGTCTCACTGTGCCCGGACATCTGCAGGCAGGAGAGAAACCCGAACCCGATCACCGCCGCGCTCATCCAGAATACAGAGCGGAACAGGGCCAGTGTGCTGTCAAACACGGCAAAGATCAGAATAATCACGATATAGCCTGCGAGGGTTCCCATCTGATGAACCGCGTTCTGCATCCCTAAGGCCGCGCCGCCGTGTCCCTCTGTGGAGTATTCCAGGGAGAGAGTATTTCTCATGCCAAGCTGCATGTGTTCGCCCAAGGAAAACATAAGGATGGGCAGTATGACGAGAACCCGGCTGACGGGAACGACGGCATGGAGGGCCATGCCGACCAGCGAAAACAGCGCTCCGATTTTGTAGATATTCTCAGCCGACATGGTGTACAGCGCCGCAAGGATAAAGACCAGCGCCAATCCAGACAGTTCTCTGAAAAATTCTGATACTCCTTTGTCAAAAGCTGACATGGCGACGATCTCTGCCAAGTAGTTGTCAAAAACTCCCTTATACAAGCCGTATGCCAATCCAAAGGTCATCATAGAAAAGAAGAACACTTTATATTTGGTGTCCGGCCGAAAGATTCCTTCTAATTGTTTCATAGTGTCTGAACACTCCTACTTTTATATTTATCGTTTACTATAGTCAGTAATGTACCACATTCCCCGTCCGGCGGATTTTCTCAATCACAGGGCCGCCTCCATAGATACGTTGCCCTTCATGGGAGCCACCATCCAGGAGCCAAGAGGCAGCATGGCTATCTTCCCGGATTCAAACAGAACATCATTGGTGTTTTCCGCCATGGTGGAAGCCGCGGGCATCCCATTCTTTACCAGCTTGTCTACGTACTCCATAGCCGCCACCGTCAACATTGTTCCTGCCAACACCTTATTGTATTGCATCATTTTGCTCCTCTTCCCTGTGGGATTCTTTCTTTATGATCTCATTATAGAATTCCCCCGCAGATCCGGGAGAAGCAAATGTAATCCTTATCCGTCAAAATGTAATATCAATTGTCATCTGTATGGTTTTTATGTTATATTAAACTTACAGCCTTATTAACGGTCCTCTTGCCCCTCTCCTGCTCAACCGTCTGGGGCTCAGCCGTACTTATCCTATATTTTCCTGTACCGCAGACAAAGAACTGGAACATGCAGCCGGCCAGCTTTTGCAGCCCGCGCCTTCGGACATCCAGTTGTCTATGAACCAGCAGGCCATGCTCCTGTCTTTTTTTCGGATAACAGATTCATTTCCGCCATTCCCTGTTCACCGATCTTTATGTCAGCTTTGTAAGCCGAACCCAAAGCCAGGCCTATGGTCCTCTTCCTCACCAAATATCTCTGTTTGTGACATTCTCCGGCAGCGGGACCCTTCAGGTCCAAAACCGTTCATTCCGCTTAACGTCAGAGCAGGGCCTTCTGATCCCCGCCGGAATGTCTCTGAACTGCTGCCCTGACCCCGGCCAGTCTTGGGACTTGGCCCGAATAGGCTTTACCGGAAACAGGACGGCTCAGGTTCTCTCTTCTGTGGGAATTCGAGATCTGGGCGACAGCAGCCGAACCGGTCAAAACATCCGGATCAAAAACGGAAAGATGTGTTTATTGTGGCTGACAGCTTGTTTGACCGTTCCCGTTCCAAAAAGGCGGAGATGCCTGCCAGGGTTTTCGACCACTTTTCCATGAAATACCGATCCGGATTCCGGATGCCCACTTTGGGATAGTCGGATGGGAACTCTTTCATCCCGATCAGTCACAGCAGGATCACCTGACGCCCCAGACCGATGGCTTTCATTGCCTGTGCCACCCATTCAGCAGCCAAAGCAAGCCTGCTCTTTTCCTTATCCCAGAGCCGGTACCCTACCGGAACAGAAAGATAAAGGATTTTCCCATCCTGGTATACCGGAAACGAGAAAAGGAGGCTGACCATACAGCGGCCGTTCAGGTAATTGGAGCCATCCGGGAACGGCCTGGACCGCTTTGGACACAGTAACGTTATTCCAAACAGAATGATCATAGGCATTGGTCTTCAGTGTATGGTAAAATGCGTTAAGAGAAGTATCAGCCAGTCCGGAAACCACATGGCTGTGGGCGAAGCGTACAGAGCGGAATATGTCCAGGGTCAGGATAGAAATGGCCAGAAGGAACAGGTTCCTGGCGGTTGGTCTGGAAGCCTCCAAAAAATAATCCTGAAAATATAAAAACAGTCTGTTAAAAATGGAATTTTTAAGGTATAATAAGTGGTACATACAAACTCATCTCTTTCCGTATGGATTTTTGTAACTTCTGATGACTCCTCTCCAAAGCCTTGATCCCAAAACCATTTCCTCCCACTGATCCTCTTGACAACCCCCTAAAAACCGTCATAAAATGTAGAAAAATGTGTTTTTATGAAAGGGGTATGAAGTATGAAGATCTTGAAACGAGCGGCTGCCTTTCTCACCGCCGCGGCTCTGTGCTGGTCAGCGCCTCTGACGGCTCACGCGGATTTCTATCAGGAGCCTGCCACGATCAAAGGGATTTTAATCAACAGTGAATATGAGGTCGCCATGGCCGCTGAGCTTGGGGTTTCCCAGGTTATCACGAATTTTCCCATATCATGGGCTTTCGACCCTTCCAGGATGAGCGCGTATGAAAGCTATCTGAATGCCTTAAAAAGAGCCAACATTTCCGCAACCGTAATTTTACTTAACGACTGGGAGGCTGCGTCCTACAGTCCGCTTTTGCTTCCTGTGTCCGAGCCTGTGGGAGCCAATTATTACGCGTTTAATACTTTAAATGAGGACGGGCTGCGGGCTATCCGGGATGTGGCCAATGTGGTTGTGGACAGGTTTAAAAACCTGGTGTCCAACTGGGTGATCGGCAATGAAATCAATGACGGACAGGCCTGGAATTACATCGGGGCCATGGATATTGATTCCTACTGCGCCAATTACGCCACCGCTTTCCGTACCTGGTATGACGCAATCAAAGGTGCTAACAGCCTGGCGCGGGTATACATTCCTTTTGATTTCCGCTGGAATGTGGGGCAGGTGGAAGGCTTTAAATTCGGCGCCGCGGATATGCTGCCCCGCCTGAACAATCTGCTGCGGGATACGGATTATGGCATCGCCTGGCACGCTTATCCTCAGGAATTTGATGATCCTGTGTTCAGCGATGATTCCTATGCTCTGGACCAGGCCAATACATACCTGATCAATTTAAAAAATCTTCATGTATTGACTGATTACATGAGCCAGGCGGATATGCTCTCCCCCGGGGGCGTTCCCCGGCATCTGATTTTGTCGGAACAGGGCTTCACCTCCCTCTCACCCGCCCACGGCGGCGAATGCCAGGAGCTTCAGGCGCAGTGCATCGCTGAAGCCTACAAAGCCGCGGCTGCCAATCCTCTTGTAGAAGCTTTCATGCTGAACCGCCTGCAGGATGAGCAGGTTCTCCTTGACCAAAACTACGGGTTTGGCCTTATTGATTTGGAAGGAAATAAAAAATTAAGCTGGGATGCTTATCGAAACGCGGGACAGGAATCAAGCACCCCTGAAAACTGATGGAGGGGCCCTATCCTGGTTCCCCTGCCATCCCCCTCGGCCCAGATATGGCTCTCCTCAATCGGAGAGCCTTTCTTTTTTCCCTCTAAGCCTGAGGAGGGATCGTTATTAAAAAATCCTGATTGCATCCGAGTTCACAAATATTTCACAGATAAAATATTGACGGTTCCGTCTATAAATGATATACTGCAAAATTAGACGAGATCGTCTATTAATTATTTTTGGAGGTGGATATTATGCAAATTTTAATGGATATTGTACGTCTGCTGCTTGCTATTGCAATCACAGTAACTGCGGGCAAGCTGATTTCCAGGCTGAAGCTTCCGGCGATTCTGGGTTGGCTGATCGCCGGTATGGTCATAGGCCCCCACGCTTTGAACCTGCTGGGAAACTCTTTGCTGGATGCGCCCTGGTTCAACACAGTGGAAAGCCTGCTGGAGTGCATCGTGGGCCTGATGATTGGCACGGAACTGATCTGGTCCAAAATGAAAAAGGCGGGCAAACAGATTTTGGTGACAACCATCACAGAGTCCCTGGGAACCTTCCTGGTGGTCAGCCTGGTATTCGGGATCATTTTCCGGGCCACGGATATTCCGGTCTATCTTGCCTTCTTATTGGGCGGAATCGCCCTGGCTACCGCGCCGGCCCCATCCCTGTCCGTGGTCAATGAGTTCAAGACATCCGGAGCCGTGACCCAAACCTTGATCCCTATGGCGGCCTTGGATGATCTGGTGGGAGCACTGGTCTTTTTCCTGGTGATCGCCTTTGTTTCCGCTCACCTATCTACTTCGGGCATCCCGATCCCTGTGGTGTTGTTCTTCGTGTTCCTGCCCGTGCTGATCGGAGGCGTCACGGGATTTCTCACCGGAAAGATGCTCCGGCGCGCCAAGACCCGGAACAGCACCCTGGCCGTTATGCTGATAATGCTGCTGGCATCTGCAGGAATCGGCTTTGCCATCAACAGTATGCTTCCCTCGCCGGTGCTGAACTTTATGCTGATTGGGATGTCCTTTTCCACCGTTTTTTCCAATATGGTGACAGAGGAGCAGCTTAAGGGGATGATGGAGGTTATGAATCCCATAATCAGTTTCAGCCTTGTGGTGGCAATCCTGAATCTGGCAGCGCCTCTGGATTACCACCTGATTTTCGGAGCCGGCGTCTACACCGCAGTTTATATCATTGCCAGGGCCATTGGGAAATACAGCGGCGCCTATTTCGGGTCCTCTGTCACCCATGCGCCTGATACCGTGAAAAAGTATCTGGGCTTCACGCTGCTGCCCCACTCCGGCGTGTCCCTGGTTTTCACCGGGATTGCGGTCTCCGTCCTGGACGGACCTGCACCGGAATATGTCTCTATTATCCAGGGGACTATCGCGGCAGCGGCGGTCATCAACGAGATCATTGCCGTTTACATGGCTAAGAAGGGCTTCGAGTGGGCCGGAGAACTGCATAAGGCGGAAGGAGGATTTGCAGATGACGCAAAAGGAGCGGCAAGAGCGCAGCAAAGAAGAAATCTACCAAGCGGCGCTCATTGAATTTGGAACGCTCGGCTATGAGAAGGTGAGCATGGAGCGGATCTGCGGGCAGCACGGAATATCCAAAGGCATGATGTACCACTACTATTCCAACAAAGACGATCTGTTCCTGCTCTGCGTGGAGCGAACCTTTGGGGAACTAAAATCCCATGTGGAGCGGGAGACGCACGAATTGGCTGGACCAAATGCCCTGGAGGCAATCAAACATTTTTTTATGATTCGTGAATACTATTTTCAACTGCATCCCAGACAGAAGATGATTTTTGAGGACGCAATGCTTCATCCTCCGAAACATCTGGCTGAGCAGATTCAGGAATTGCGCGGGCCGATCCGCGAGGTGAACCGGGAGTTTATCCGGCAGATTGTTAAAAAAATGCCTCTGCGTCCAGAGGTGGACCCTCAAAAAGCCGAACGATATCTGGAGAGCGTGGAGTATTACTTTCAGAGTATCATGGGAAACTATCGGGATGACCTCGCCGCAGAAGATATGCACGCGATGTTTGAAACAGCAGAAGAAATACTGGATATGGCGCTTTTCGGAATCCTCCATCAATCGGAAGCAGAAAGCCCTGGTGTACATTCCTCCTGATTTTCGCAGGAATGCGGGGCAGACGAAACAAGGCTCTAATGAAGATGTTTAATCTGATTGGAATCGGTGAACGGGCCGGAAGCGGGGTGCCTGACATCTATTCTGTATGGGAGCAGCAAGGCTGGGAGGAACCTGTCGTTGAAGAGCAGTACAATCCTGACCGCACCATTCTGACACTTTCCTTTGCTAAAAAACAAGCGGAAAAAACAAGCGGAAAAAACAAGCGGAAAAGACAGCTTTTAAAGACATTAGAAAATAAGGAATCTATCCTCTCTTTCCTGTCCACCTCAGAAAGCGCTAAAACCGCCGACATTGCGGAACATATGGGCCTCAGTTTGGCGCGGACAAGGGTGCTTCTCTCAGAACTTGCCGGTGATGGAAAAATTCAGAGGGAGGGAAAGGGGCGCTCCTGCCGCTATTGCCTATCCGCTGTTTCCAGGAAAGTTCCTTGACCTCGAGGAAGATCCCTTTTCAGGGTCTAGCTCGTTTGGCCGGATGCGGTCAAACTGTACGGTAATTTCTCCTGTATTCCGATTGATTTTTTCTTTTTTCAGCAAACTTTACGGCCTGCTACGATATGGAGCATTTTCTTTCGGCTCTAAGAACCTACGCCGGTTTGAGGTTTCACTGCACAACCCCTCCTGAAAGCTCCATAAGGCAATACCGGCCGGCGCACTCCATTAAAAATATAGATATCGAAAATTGAGATAAAATAATCATTCGTGCGTTTTCTTGGCTTTAAAGTGATTGACGAATGAAAGAAATACCGTTAAACTATAGGGAAGAACATATGTTAAGGAGTGTCTGCCCATGGAAACAAACCAATCGCAAATGGTGCGCTTTGCTGAAGATGAAGTGATCCTGAAAGAAGGTTCTACGGAAAAAGTATTATATAAAATTATACATGGAAAAGCCCTGGTTTATCTCAACTACGGGCAGGAAAACGAATATTTGGTGGGGCTTCTGTCGGAACAGCGATGTTTTGGAGAATTTACCATTTTGTGCGGCAAGCCTAATATTTATACCGTAGTCGCTTACAGTGATGTGCTTCTTCTCCGTATTATGGAGAAGGACTTTGATGATTTTATTCGGAATAATAGTTCCAACGCTATCGACATCATGCGCAACCTGGCCAATACTGTCTCAACACTCAGCTTAAACATTAATCTTGTCCTGGAGGAGCTGGAGCAGGAAAAGAAAATTGACCCGGAAGAGTACAGGGATATCACGAGAAAAGTCCGGTTCTGTACTGCCCTGGATCCAGAAAAGCAGTATAGGTTTACTTCGTCGGTTTGAGAGAATAGGTTTGAAAATGCCCCAAAAAGAACACATTCAGGAATAAACCTGGAGGTGTTCTTTTCTTTTTGATACAATTGATCCGGAAACCCTCTGTGATGTTATCACGGAAACATAAGAAAGAATAAATTATAATAACCTCAAAAGAGAAAAACGAGGAGGATTATAACATGTCTGCTATCAACATTGATAAAACCAATTTTCAGAACGAAGTGATGGATTCTGATAAAACTGTCCTGTTGGATTTCTGGGCATCATGGTGCGGTCCCTGCCGCATGGTCGCTCCTGTGGTGGAGGAAATTGCAAAAGAACGCCCGGACATCAAGGTGGTCAAGGTAAATGTGGATGAACAGCCGGAACTGGCACGCCAGTTTAATATCATGAGCATCCCCACCCTTGTGGTCATGAAGAACGGTAAAATCGTTAATCAGGCCGCGGGAGCCAGACCTAAGCAGCAGATTTTGGATATGATGACAATCTGACCGGTGAGGAGAAGGAGGTATAGAGTATGGAACAAGTAAAAAAAAACGCCGGAAGGCGGTGGTAGCCCAAAGTGACTGTGTTGCCTGCGGCTGCTGCGCGAAGGTCTGCCCGCTGTCGGCCATCCAAGTCGTCAAGGGGGTGGCAGCCCAGGTAGATGAGAAGAAATGCGTAGGCTGCGGGAAGTGTGCCAGGGAGTGTCCGGCAAGTGTAATAGAGATTCGGGAGGTTGAGGCATGAAAAAGCATTGGTACGACTACTTATGGATCGTGGAACTGACCTATCTGATCCTGGGTTTTTTCAACATCCTGTTTGCCTGGATCGGCCTGTTCTTCTTTTTCATCCCGCTGATCATCGCCGTTGTCCGTGGAACGAAAGGCTACTGCAACCGCTATTGCGGCCGGGGGCAGATGTTCAGCCTGCTGGGAGGGCGTTTTGGCCTTTCCCGGAAAAAGGACATTCCCAAATGGATGAAGAGCAAGGCCTTTCGATATGGCTTCCTGATCTGGTTCTTCCTCATGTTTTTCCAGATGCTCTGGAATACATATCTGGTTTTTGCGGGAACCCGGGATCTTAGGCAGGTTGTCACGCTGCTCTGGACATTCAAGCTGCCGTGGAACTGGGCCTATCACGGCACGCTGTTCCATCCCGGCGCAGCCCAGTTCGCCTTCGGCTTTTACAGCGTGATGCTGACATCCACGGTACTGGGACTTGTCACAATGATCCTGTTCAAGCCCCGCAGCTGGTGTGTTTACTGTCCCATGGGAACCATGACCCAGCTCATCTGCAAGGCGAAAAACGGCAAAGTATGACAGAATATGCCTGTGCGGTACGCGCCGCACAGGCATATGTTTGAGTTGAATTGTATCAGGACAATCCTATTTTTTTCATATAGATGGTTGTCAGCAAAAAGGGAATTACTACAGCAATGCCGCTGGATATAAGATACAGTCCCATTCCCTGGTCTAAATAGTACAGCATTCCCGGGATACATCCGGCTCCCATTCCCGGCGCCGCAAGGCCTGTAATCATGGCAAACATTCCGGCAAGACCGGCTCCGATCATCCCGAAAATAAAAGGATATCCATAGGCAAGAGTGGTTCCGAATATAGCCGGTTCCGTAATTCCGAACAATGCGCCTGTTGTAGCGGCCGCAGAGTTGGCTTTCTGCTTCCGATCCTTTGCAAACAAGGCAAATGCCAAACAGGCTCCTGCCTGTCCCATCATGCCGGCGTTTCGGATAGGCTGGTACATATTTCTTCCTGTTTCTTCCAAAAAGTTAATATCGATTACCCAAAGGCTGTGGTGCATTCCGGTAATGACCAATACCTGCTGGAGAGCTGCCGTAATAAAGCCTCCGATTCCAAGAGGAAGCTGTAAAACCATTCGGAAAATCTGAACCAGAAAACCTTCAAGAGTCTGTACCACCGGACCGGCACCAAATAAAATAAGAAACAGGCAGATGCCGAGGGTTAAAATAGGCGTCAGAATCATATCAACGACATTGGGGACAAATTTTCTTACAATGTTTTCGGTCTTTGCCAATAACCAGCCGCCTAAAACAGCAATTAATACGGAGCCCTGGTATCCGATCAATTCGAATCGGAGCCCCAGCATGTTTACAATCAGAGGTTCTGCATTGCCTCTTCCTACTGCTCCGGCAGCAGGAAGGTTCCCGGAAATCAGCATCATTCCCAACACAAAACCAAATACCGGATTTCCTCCGAATTTTTTAGTGGCGGACCAGCATACCAGTGCCGGAAGAATCGAGAAGCCTGTATCAATCAGAATTGCCGCAACCTGATACCATGCCGTATCGGCCGCCAGGATGCCGGAACTGGTCAAATATGTCCTTACTCCCATCAAAACTCCGCTTGCCACGATCACAGGAATAATGGGAATAAATATGTCGCCGAACAGACGGCTGATTTTTTGGAGCAGGGTTCCGCCCTGGGCCTTGACTTCCTGTGATTTTCCGCTGTTTTCAAAGATACTGTTCACTTCTTTGTACACTTTATTTACAATCCCTGTGCCCAATACGATCTGGAGCTGCCCATTGGAATCGATTACTCCCTTAACCAATTCCAGATTCTTTAATTCATCCTCCCTGACCTTTGTCCGATCTTTTAAATCCATTCTCAACCGGGTCATACAGTGCTGAAATGCCGCAATATTATCAAGCCCTCCGACCAACGAAATAATCTGTTCCGCGGTATCACGATAATTGCTCATATTCTTACCTCCTATTTATTCTCTTTCCCTTTCTGTGCGTATACTGGGATATGTACATTCTTTCTTATTTACTTTATATTGTTTTGCATAACTTTCCCGTTTTAAAATACGATCCCCTGTTTCTTCCATATGCCTGCTTAATTTCCGGCGAAATTCTTCCAGTACATGTTGGTATTCCGGATCCTCTGCCAGATTTATTTTTTCCTCCGGGTCAAATAAAAGATCATATAAATATTCCCGGCTCTTTCTTTTTTTCTGCCATCCGTTTTCCAATAACTTTGCCTTGGCCGGTGATTCATCGCAATTGGAAATATTATACCAGGGCCATTCCTCATCCAGGTAGCGTACATACCGGTACCGATGGCTTCTGATTGATCTGGCAGGCTCATAGGATGTGTGAAAATTTATTTCCTGGATCAGTTCTTCCCTGACATCTTTTGCCGGATCTTCAAAGCATTCCGCAAAGCTTTCTCCCTGGAGCCAGGACGGTTCAGGAAGATTCAGAAGCCGGCAGAAAGTGGGAAATACGTCCAGCTGGGATACCAGCGCATCGGAAACACAGCCATGGGAGTCCTCATATCCTGGAACCCGCATGATCAGAGCCACTCCCGTTCCTGCGTCATTGAGACAGCATTTGGAAAAAGGATTTGCCTGACCGTGATCTGTTGTCACCAGGATTATGGTTGAGTCGTAATAGCCGTATGCTTTCAGCGCATCCAGAACGATTCCCAAATTTCTGTCACTGCAGTGAAGGCTTTTCAAAAAGCCGGCCATATCCTCCCGGTTTTCTTTATTATCCTCCATCCCATAGGGAACCGGAGAATATCGGCAGTCAAAATCCTCTTTCTCTTCCTCCCGAATCCGGGGATAAGGCCTGTGGGTTGAAAACAAACCATAGGAAAGAAAAAAGGGACGCTGTTTATCATAGGTTTCCAGAACGTCTGCCGCCGCTTTTGCGTTTTTCTCGTCCCAGTCAAGATACTCCTCCGGGCTGCCGGGCGTTACGGAAAAATCGGTCAGCACGGTTTCGTACCCCAGCCTGACTGCGGCTCTCGTTCCTCTCTCTTTTGGAAGCCAGAACTCTTCCTCGTGCTGCACGCCGGAAAGCGCCGTGGCAAAGCCCTGGGTATGGAGATACGATGCCAAATGATGCTCATAATGATTCAGGCCGAATCCTCTGTGGGTCAGCCCTTCCAGGCCATTGCAGTGAGGATATCTTCCCGTCAGCATAGCCCCTCTGCTGGGAGTGCAGGTAGGGCTTACACAGAATGCTTTCCGGAATACCAGTGCGTCTTTGGCAAATTCCTGGATCCGGCTTGTTCCCGCCGGGTATCCGTAGGGAGTCAGATACCGGCCGGTATCATGGGTGTGAATATACAAGACATTCATTTTTTCACCCATATGGGAGAAGACCATGCAGTATCTCCGTTTTCCTGTACCACTTTTACATAGAAGCTGTCCTTATCCCGCTCCAGCCCTTCTATGGTATCTGTAATATTCACCGTGTATGCTGCCTGGGGAGACGCCCGGTGTATTAAAACCTTATAGGTATGATGCCACCACGCATCTTCCCTGTAGTATTCCGTAAAGCCGAACCGCTCCTTCAGCAGCTGTGCCGCTTCTTTTTCCCTGGCTATGAGAACCGATTCATCTAAAAGGGTATTCACCGGTACCTGAAAGACCTCCCCGTCTATGGTAAACTGGACATTATCCTCCCGATTCGCTTCCATCTCCACAATCATAGACTGGTTCTGGATATTCGGTGTCAGGTAATTCTTCTGGGATAATTTTCCGTTACCCTGAACCGCCTTTCTGGTGACAATATCCGCCGTTACCGTTTGTTCATTTTCAACGGTTACAAAACAGCCGGGAGAGGTCCACAACTTTTCTATGCCAAGAATCTTTCCAGGAGTAAAGATTTCGATATGCCACTGCTTTTCTTCAATATCCGGAAAGACCCGCCGGTCCGGCCCCCATCCGGCTTCTATTTCAAATTTAAACCGTACCTTTGTTTCGGGAAGCGCTCTTTCCCAGGTTCCCCGATGGGTGTAACAGCGGTCAAGGATTCCGTTTCGGTACAATTCGATCCGGTCAACCGCGCTGCTTCCCACTACCTGGATTTTTGCCGTGTTTTCCTTTCGGCTTGTTATCCGGCTTCCCATAATTGCCCCATTCATGGTGTAGTCAAGACCGATTCGGCTGCGGGAGACTCCATAGGTATGCCGGCTGCGGATTGCCTGGAATATCGATTCCCGATCATAATGTTCGGCCAGCACGGCAAAAAATCCGTTTCCGCTGATGGCCGGACACACGTGATTGTCTCCGCTGGCAATGACTCCTGCATGGATGTTCTGTCTCATAGCCCATCGAAAGGTTCCCCGTTCCGTTCTCGGCCCCATATGGATATGGACATTCAGAGGAATCGAGGACTCACTGTCTTCCGAACTGCCATGGCTGGAATAAATCTCTGTCACAGGCGAAAAGTCTTCCCGGTTTGTTTCCCAGTTTTTTCCTCTGTGTCCCGGCTGGTATCCGGTGTGGTGAGGAATTGCCATCACTTTTTCGGCTTCATGCTTGTACATGTGATATAATTCTTCATATGTCATGGGCATTTTCATATCCGGAGTAAAGTCCTGGAAAAACACGTTATGATCTCCGTCTTTTCCGTTACCCTGCCATTCATATCCGGCATACACAAGAAAATCCTCCGGCTTTTCCTTCAAAAAATCTTTCAGTTTTTTAAAGTCCTTCTGATACACTTCCGGCGGGAGTGTATCCTCATATCCGAACCCGCTTTCTGACTGGTTTACAAAATACGGGTAATAAACAGGCGCCCAAAAATCCAGCATCTCCCGGGCAAAGTCATACCACTGCTCCAGCTGGTCTAAATGACGGCTGTGCATATTGGTATGAAAGTCACTCCAATATCGCTTTCTCATCCCTTCCGCTCCTCCAATGTCCAGTATTCTTTGTTTGCTTCACATAAATCTTGCAGTATTTTTTTTGCTTTTTCTGTATCCGTAACGGTTCTGTTTAATACCAGGGCCTTTAAAGCTGCATCCCTGTCTTTATTTAAAATCGCATCCACAGTCAGTTTTTCATAACCATACTGATTTTCCAGAAGCGCCTTATAAAATGTATCAATTTCTCCTACATACAGGGGTTCGCATCCGTTGGCACCTACCAGACACGGTACTTCTACCATGGCTTCTTTTGGCAGATTGGGGATAATCCCGTTATTTTGGATGATAATAAGAAAAATCCGCCCCTCGTTTCGGATAATGGAAGAAGCCAGTTCTACAATATAGGTTCCATGAACGCCTTTTTCCAGAGAGCTTCCTTCAATGGTTCCGTGATTTATAATATATCTGCAGGTCTCCTGAACCTCTTTTTCTCTGTGATCCATAACCGCATTGGCCCGGGTGTAGTTCTTGTCTGATGCTGCCGCGATTTCATCCGGATAGAGGTAATACTGAAGATAAGTGTTGGGAATATATCCGTCAAAATCCAAAGCCATTTGACTGAGCTGCTGGAACGTATGAATCCACCCTTCATCCCGGCTTAACTCTTCCGGCATAATACTGCCTCCTTTGAGCTTTTCTTTTATTACAGGCAGCAGATCCTTCCCCTGAGGATCATATAGATGAGTAAACCATCCAAAATGGTTTAAGCCAAAATATCTGGGAGAAAACTGAGAACGCTTCATTCCCAGACATTCCGCAAATCCGTCCATAATTGCAATGGGCATATCGCAGAGATTAATGATTCTTCTGTCCTCAGGGTAGAACCGCTTTACTGCTTCCGCCACAATCGCTGCGGGATTGGAATAATTGATAATCCATGCCTTGGGAGCATAGCTTCTGATTCCCCGAATCAGATCCAGTACCTGAGGAACGGAGCGCATTCCATAAGCAAATCCCCCTGCCCCACAGGTTTCCTGTCCCACGCATCCGTATGCCAGAGGAATTTTTTCATCTTTTTCTCTCATGGCAAGGCCGCCTGCGCGAATCTGCATAAACACGAAATCCGCATCCGAAAACGCTTCTTCCCGATCCTCCTGGTAACAGCTTTTTACAACGGCTCCTGGAAGCCTCTCTCCCAGCAGAACTTTTGCAGCCTGAAAGATCAAATCCTGTTTTTCAAAATCAATATCATAGAGCCGTATTTCTCTGATTGGGAGTTCTTTTGAAAAGTCGCATAAGGTTTTCAACATAGGAAGCGTATAGGTACTTCCGCCTCCGCAAATTGCCAATACATAGGTTTTCATCTGGGTTGTTCCCTCCTTTTTTAAGTTACCGACATTATAGCCTGTTCTGTCTGATAATTCTATATATTGGAACGAACATAAAAAAAAATCCGCAAAAGCGGATTTTTTTACGCAAAATTCAATCATAAAACAGCTTATTATAAAGTAATATCTGATTGATCTCTTCTAAATTTTCGTTAACATAGCTGTAATAAATTAAATCCATCAGATAGAGCAGGGATAATCTGGCAGTGGTGGTAACCAGCCGATGCCGTTTATCGGTAGCGCCGACATATAAGATGTAATCGAATTCCTTTTCAAAATCTCTGTTTTCTCCACTGGTAATCAATAAGGTTTTTGCTCCCTGTTCCTTAGTAATACGCAGGCTTTGTATGACAGATTCTGTTTTTCCCGAATAGCTGATTCCGATTCCCAAAGTATCCTTTTCCGCGTTTTTAGAAGCAAAATACTGCAGATTTACATCCTGATAGGATTTGGCCCGGACTTTAATCCGATCCAGTTTAAGTTCAAAATCTCTCGCCACCAGGTAGGTGCTGCCGGAAGCATATAAATTGATTTCCTTTGCTTCCCGCAAAAGCTTCACGACCATCTGAAGTCCTTCGTCAGTCTGCAGATCTCTGGTCTCTACTAAGGATAAAATGATTTTATCCAAATGGCTGTCGGTTCTGCGCGAAAATGCGGCATTTTCTTTTATTCTGATTTTTTGCTCCTGTATTTCCACCTGGGACAGCAAAAATTTCAGTTCGGAAAATCCACTGATATGTAATTCTTTACAGAAACGGAAAATCGTGGTGGCAGAAACATGGCAGGCATTTTGAAGTTCTTTTATTTTCAGACCACTGTAATCGTTCCGCCTCAGAAGTTCCTCGGCAATTAAAGCATAGGTCTCATTTTTATTCTCCTTCATGCTGTGGATCATTTTTATGATATCGTTTTTCATTGCAGTTCCTCGGAATATCAGCTCATCATCATTTGGCCTGCCTGGACTTCTTTCCCGTACCACTCCGTTTGTACTTCTTTGTCATATCCGTTTGTGAAGATTACCATAGTGGTCAGGTCATATCCCTTTTTTACCAGACTGTCCCGGTCAATCTTTATGACAGGAGTTCCGGCTTTTACTTTTTTACCGGTTCTGGCCATGGCAGTAAAGCCTTCGCCCCCCAGTTCTACCGTGTCTATGCCAATATGTACCATCACTTCCAGACCTGATGAAGTTCTCATTCCGAATGCATGGTTTGATTCCGCGATCATAACGATTTCTCCCGTAACCGGAGCCGACACCATGTCCCCGGATGGGATCACCGCAAATCCGTCTCCCAACATCTTTGAGGAAAAAACACTGTCTTTTACCTCATCCATCGGAATACATACTCCCGTAACCGGAGCCGTAATTTCCGTTCTGCTTTTTTTGAGAAACTCAAACATTATTCTTCTCCTTTCCTTCGACAACCGTGTTGTTAATAGTATATAGCATCAAAAGGAAAACGCAAACCGCTTTTTTACCCCTGGGTCAATCTCTGTAAGCCTTTCGTGTCGCAGAGTTCCACCTTCCCGCGGGAGAGCCTGACCAATCCCTCCTCCGAAAAATATTTCAGCATCCGTGTTACTACTTCGCGGGGGCTGCCCATATGGTTGCCGATGGTTTCATGGGTAATTTTAAGGGTGCAGGTGCCTTCGATGTTCGCTTCATTTAAAAGAAAATCAGCCAGTCTTTTATCAAAACTTTTCCACATTACCTGGTCTATGAGCCACATTACATCTGAAAAACGGCTTGCCATCACCTCGTTTGTGTAATTGGCAAGGGGTGCGGAAACATCCATAATACTCTTATAAACCTCTGAGGGGATCACCAAAACCTCAGTGTCCTTTTCACCGGTAATGGTTATATCAAACTGAATGCTGTTCATAATGCAGGATGCGGAAAACAGGCAAATATCACGCTCGAACAGGCGGTACATGGTAATCTCCCTGCCGTCATCGGATATGGTAAAGGCGCGGAGCTGGCCGTTAAGGACAAGGATAAGCCCTGTACAATCTTGAGAGCCGTTATGCAGGATTTTGTTTTTGCTGAACCCGCGGACAAAAGACCCATTGGTCAGCATGTCCTGCTGTGATTTTGTCAGTTTATCAAAGACGGGTAAGTATGTTAAGTAATTCATATGCAGCGTCTCCTTTTTATGCATTTCAGCATAACATGTTTATTGACATATGTCAATAACACTGCTTTTTTTTCATGGTTTTGATTGCATCAAAAAATGTATCAAATGTGTGATGATTTTTCCCCCGTTCTGTCAGAAACGTATCCAAACGATCCCGGGCAAAGACAATATCAGCACTTTGGGCGGCATTTCTGTCTGTATAGGAATCTCCAAAAAAGATAGAGATCTGATGGGGATACAACAACCACCGGAATGTCCTGGGAGTCCAGATAATCTAAAGCAAGGCGATGATCATAGCGCCTGCGGTACATGGAAGGATATCTGGTTGGCAAAAAGGTTGTTATCCTCGGATCCGGAGATATCGGACTGATTATGGCCAGGAGTAAGGTAAACCTGTGTAATCATACCAGACATGCAAAATAAAATCTTCAAAAGTTGCTGTGAGAGTGGTACAATACATACGAGGAGGAAGGCAAACGCGCAGCGTTTTCAGGATGCCTTCCGACGAACTGGCAGGTGCCGTTTCGCGGCGCGTGCCAATACCCGATATATAGTCTCTCGGAATTGTGAGTCCTTCAACCAGAGTTTAGGGGTTGGCTGAACATTGAAAAAGAAATCTGATCCAGAACGGAACCGTTGAAAAAAATTTGAGAAAAAGGGCGCAGGTTACTAGACCTTGCGTCAAACATGGTTTATAATGGTATTGCTTATTCAATTAAGCGGCTTGCTTAAAGGACATCTTTTAGTCGGGACGTCTTTGGCAAAGCCCATGCATCAAGATGTTGACACATCATGATGGCGAACAGGCGGCAGTACCACATCTTAGAAGAGCGGTATCTGCCGCCTTCTAATTTATAATCCACTTTCTCACGTTTGTTGCAGCGTTCCGCGGAAGTCCTCGCGTTGAATTCCAGTTTCCATTCCTTGCTGCCCCGCGGCGGGTCATTGAAAAGCCTTGGGTTGTCTTTCATTACGACATGGACGACTCTTCCATATTTTGCGGTTGAACAGGGATTGCTGCAGGTACAGGCAGCCTTACCACCGGAGAAGCTGATTTTGGGACATTTAAATTTCATCCTTCCTTTTGTGCGTTCCCTGCCGTCCCGGCGCATTACCTGCCCCTCCGGACATACGGGTATGCCGTCGTTATTAATGGTAAAATCCTGTTTATAAACAGGAGGGCGTCCCCTGTTGGAGTTCAGGTCAATGAAAGGAACGATCTTGTGGCGGAGAAAGTATTCATAGTAAGGCATCGCGTCATGGGCGGAGTCCAGAAGAACCTTTGTAACAACCGCTTCCGGAAGAAAGGACTTCATGGAATACCAGTTATAAAGGAAACCGATGGAATCGTGCCTGGAGGCGGGGTTAAGGAAGGGGAAAATAGGGAGGTCATTTTCGGAATCCGAGGCAGTGAGCATGTAGAGGTCATAACCGAAATAGCAGCGTTCCCGGTGGGAATCCCAGCCAATGTTACAGTCGGGCTGGCTGTAGAGCCGGTTACATTTGCAGTCGCGGATGCCTTTTTCCAGACAGTCACAGATCCGTTTTTTTCGTTCCCTTGCGGCGGTATAGACGGGGGTGCCGTTACCGGCGAGAGAAAGGGAGCTAAGATCAATGAGGCCTTCCTGGGAGGAACGAGTGAGAAAAAGGGCTTTAAAAATGTCAAAAAGGAGGAGGCAGGGAGCCGCATCATCAGGGGGAAGGAGTTCAAAGCGCTCAAAGAGTTCTTTGACGGTAACTTTTTCCACAGAAGGAGCTTTTTCGCCTTTCTGTGCTGGCTTTTTGGGCTTGTCCTTAGGAGGATGGCATGAAGAAAGTTTTCCTTGAGATCAGAGGCCCATTTGGTATAGGAAGGGACCTTGAATTCCACGGAAAGGAGGATAGAGCGGAGCATGTCGGAAGGAAGCCTTGGTTTGGGGCCGAAGTGGGAATAGCGGCCAGCCATGAGGGTATCCAGATGGGAGAGGTCAAGGTTCCAGAATTTTTCGATAATCTCCCAGGTGGAAGGGGAGAGGGAGGAAGCAGCGTCAGGATAGTAAATAGGAAGCTGAGTTAAGACATGCTGCTGATAAGCGGAATGACCGCCAGGATTAAAAGGTTTCAAACAATCGCCCCCAATCAAAAAGTTTGTAACGGCTAAGCCGGAAGAAAGTACCTAATTAATTAAAGACAGAATATTAGGTGTTTTGTCAATAGTTTTGAGGAAAAAAGTGGGGGAATTTATAAAAAGTGGGTCTTGAAAGCCGCATAAAATAAGGCTTAGAGATTCCGAGAGTCTATAAATGTTAAAGGGAGGGATTTCCGACTCCCGAAACAAGGCTCTAATGAAGATGTTTAATCTGATTGGAATCGGTGAACGGGCCG